>DDQV01000172.1 GCA_002342785.1 Fusobacteriaceae bacterium UBA2433
TATAATTGCTTTTTTATCACTGGACTCACAAAAATATATGTCTCCCTCTATCTTTATCAAAGTTGGTTTATAATGACTTATCCTTTTAAACCAATTTTTTCCTTGATCTGTTAATCTGACTTTTACAATATTTCCATAAGATAAAAAAGGATCAAATTTTTTATGTACTTTGTCTATATAATCTAAATCTAAATGTCTTTTGTTTTTTCTAAATTTTATTGGAGTTACTTTAGATATTCTAGATAGATTAAAAACATTATATTCTTTTTTTTCATATATCCAGCAAAATAAAAAATTATTTTTTTCCTCAGGTGTAACTTTAAAAAAATATGGCTCTACTACATAGTCTTCTTCTAAATGAGTTATTAAAACTTCTTCCTTTCTTTGTATAGATTTTTCTATAGATTCATATTCAAATTGAAATATTTTTCTTTCTCTTTTATAGTGAGGCTGAGAGATATATGTTCTGATAAGATCTCTAAAATATTCCGATTCATTTTGTATTTTATTTTTTGGAATTATATTATCGTAGATTAATTGGTTTTCTTTATTTAGATTAAATTGTATTTTTTTATTTCCAGAGCTTTTCTTAAAGGGATATTTATCTACATTTGTATAAGAACTTGTAAATAAACGATTAAAAAAACTATTGATCTTTATATCAAAATTTTCTATATCTCTAAATATTATTTCGTTTACAAAATTTGGAACGGTAAATCTTATTTTTTTGTCATTCATAATTTCTCCTCCAGTACTCTAATCATTCTCTATATAAGTATATAGTAAAAATTAACTAATTAAAAATCAATCTTATAATTTTGATTTATATAGTTTATAATATCTAGTATCTAAAGAAAACAAAGTAGAATGAGTAATGGTTGCTTTTTATACTTATATAGCTTATAATAGAATGTAAAATTATAAATTAATTTATAAAAATTCAATATAAACATTAGGAGGAACGTTGTGTCGCAAGAATTAAAGAGAAACTTTTCAATAATAGCACATATAGACCATGGAAAATCTACATTAGCTGATAGACTTATCCAATTAACTGGAACAGTTGCTGATAGAGATATGAAAAATCAAATGTTAGATAGTATGGACTTAGAAAAAGAAAAAGGAATAACAATAAAAGCTAATACCGTTACAATTAATTATAAAGCTAACGATGGTAAAACATACCAACTAAATCTAATTGATACACCAGGACATGTAGACTTTATATATGAAGTATCTAGATCTTTAGCAGCTTGTGAAGGTGCACTATTAGTAGTAGATGCAGCTCAAGGTGTTGAAGCACAAACTTTGGCAAATGTATATTTAGCATTAGAACAAGATTTAGAAGTTGTTCCTGTAATAAATAAAATAGATCTACCTGCTGCTGATGTAGAAAAAGTAAGAAATGAGATCGAAGATATTATCGGAATCCCTGCTGATCAAGCAGTTCTTACATCTGCAAAATCAGGAATAGGTATTGAAGAACTGTTAGAAGCAATTGTTAAATTTATACCTGCTCCTACAAATGATGAAGATGGGCCTTTGAAAGCTCTTATCTTTGATTCACATTTTGATGATTATCGAGGTGTTGTTACCTATGTAAGAGTTATAGATGGAACTATAAAAAAAGGAGATACTATAAAAATATTTTCAAATAATAAACAGTTTGAAATTCTTGAATGTGGAATATTTTCTCCTATGATGAATCCTACAAATATATTAACAGCAGGATCGGTTGGATATATTATTACTGGAACAAAATCTATCCATGATTCACAGGTAGGAGATACTGTTACCAATGCTAAAAATCCATGTAAAGAACCTTTAGAAGGATATAGAAAAGCTCAATCAATGGTATTTGCTGGTTTATATCCAATATCTACCGATGACTATGTAGATCTTAGAGATGCAATTGAAAAATTACAATTAAATGATGCTTCACTTACTTTTGAACCTGAAACATCTCTAGCATTAGGATTTGGATTTAGATGTGGATTCTTGGGCCTTTTACATATGGAGATCATTGTAGAAAGACTTAGAAGAGAATATAATATCGATCTTATATCAACTTCTCCATCGGTAAAATATAGAATTCATAGGGAAAATCAACCAATGTATACTATAGATAATCCTGAAGATTTCCCCCTTGGTGGACAAGGAAAAGTGATAATAGAAGAACCATATATAAAAGGAAATATAATTGTTCCAAAAGATTATGTTGGTGGAGTTATGGAGTTATGTCAATTAAAAAGAGGGATATATGTTAGTATGAATTATATTGATGATACTCGTGCTATGATTACGTATGAATTACCCCTTGCAGAGATAGTATTAGACTTTTATGATAAATTAAAATCTAGAACTAAGGGGTACGCTTCATTTGAATATGAGATGATTGGATATAGACCTGGAGATCTTGTTAAAGTTAATATCTTAGTATCTGGAGAAGGTGTAGATGCATTTTCATTTATTGCACATACAGACCATGCTACAGCTAGAGGAAGAATAATTGTAGAAAAATTAAAAGTAATTATTCCAAGACAACAATTTGAAATTCCTATTCAAGCTGCACTAGGAGCGAAAATAATAGCTAGAGAAACTATCAGAGCATTTAGAAAAAATGTTACAGCAAAGTGTTATGGTGGAGATATCACTAGAAAGAAAAAATTATTAGAAAAACAAAAAGCCGGTAAAAAAAGAATGAAACAAATTGGAAATGTAGAGATACCACAAGAAGCATTTATCTCAGTTTTAAAATTAAGCGACTAAATAAAATCCCAGTTGAAAAATATCAACTGGGATTTTTTATTTGATTATTTTATTTCTTTTGAATAATCTCCTACAACATAAGTAGTTCTAGACAATTTATGGATTCCTCCTGTAGCTATATCTATAAATATAGTAGGCCAACAAAAAATATCGAGTATAGCCCCTCCATTAAAATTTATTTTCATAGGAACATATCTAATATTTTTTTCATTTCCTATTTCCCTTAATATAACCATATCACCTGAATCTCCATCTCTATTATCCATTTTAAAAGATACTAGTTAGCCTTCTCCTACATAACCACCACGATCTGTATACATTTTACTTGGTGTTGCTGAGTGTATTATGATAGTTTTTCTTGCTGGTTCCATTAGCGTTCCACATCCAGTTAATGTTGTTATCCCTAGTAATATCATTATTATTTTTTTTAACATATTTTTTAATCCCCCTAATAAAATTAAAAAAATAAAACCTATAATAATTTTATTTTTTTAAGTAAATAAACTTGGATATTTTCTACTTTATATAGTAGAATGATATTAAATAAAATAGAATATTAGGAGGCATCACATGAATTCAAGAGTTGATAAAATTATACAAGAACTAACTATGTATAAAAAAGCTGAAGGAGTAAATAATTTTTTTAATTTAGAAGATACTATTATCCATGAACTACATATAGAATTAGATGGTCTCTATGATATTATTGATAAAAAAGAAATAGAATCAGATATAAAAGAATTTGAACTATATCTAACTACAGTTACTGATCAACATAAAAAGGAATTGCTTCGTGAGGTCATTGCTTATACAGAAAAGAAAATATAAATTTGAGATCTAAGGGAGATTTAATTGCTGCTATGAATATAAAAAAATCTAACAATATGATAAATTACAAGGAAAAACAATTAATCTTTTCCATGTTAAATGAAATTGCTCTCTTTGGTGGTTTAACTGCTGGAGAATTAGAGTGCCTTATACCTATGTTGACAACTAAATCTTTCGAAAAAGGAGAAACTATATTTTCTCAGGGAGATTCGCCAAATAATATCTTTATTATTCAAAGTGGTGAGGTTAAAATTATAAAAAAAATACAAGATGTTGAAATTGAGTTAGTTCGATTTAAAGAAGGCAATTTATTTGGTGAAACCGAACTTATTGGTATTTTTAAATATATTGCTTCTGCTATTGCTTTGACAGATTTAAAGTTACTTGTATTTTCTAAATCGGCTCTTTACTCTTTACACAGCAAAGACATAAAATTATTTAGTAAAATTCTTTTAAACGTTGCTCGTGAATCTTGTAGAAGAACTGCTCATACAGATGAATATTGGTTAAATGAAATGGTTAAATTAAGAAAAAAATAAAATAAATTGTCACATATATATTTTTAATATCAAAGTGGTAGATATCTCTATCACTTTTTTATAATTTAAAGAAAGAGGAGTTTAAAAGATGAAAAAAAAATTAATGTTTCTACTCAGTTTAGCTATATCAATAAATATTTTTGCTATAGATATATATACACCAAAAGCCCCACCTAGTATCCCTCTACTACCTATGAGAGATGAAATTAAAGTCCACTATTATCAAGATGTTAATACAGAAGTTATTCCTAATATCATTAAAGATAAGGGGGGAATCTATATGATTCCAACTAATCTTGGTGAGAAGTTAAAAGACAAAGGTATTAAATTAAAATTTTTAGGAGTAACTAGTCAAGGTCTTATTTCAATAATATCTAATAAAAAAATTGATAGTATAAAAGATCTAGATGGAAAAAATATCCTTGTTGGAGCTCAAGGTTCATCTCCTGATATAATTTCAAAATTTTTATTTCAAAAAAATAATATTACCCCTAATATAACATATAGATCTACTCCAGAGGTAGCAAAATTGATGATCATCCAAAAAGGAGAAAATGCTGTCTTGCCTGAACCTATGGCCACCCTTGTTTTGGAAAAAAATTCTAAATTAATAAGGACTATAGTATATAAAGATGAATGGAAAAAGATTACTTCTC
>DDQV01000008.1 GCA_002342785.1 Fusobacteriaceae bacterium UBA2433
ATGCAAAAATTAGTTGCAGATCCTAATAGAACTGGGGAAATCGTAGAATTTGATATGACTTTTGATGAAAGTAAATTTAAAGTTAAATTTATTGAAGAATTAAAAGAAGCTAAACAACTTGTAAAAATTGAAGACGCTCACGTTTTAATTTCAGGTGGTCGTGGTGTTGGTACTGTTGAAAACTTTAAAAACTTAGAAGTTTTAGCTAAAAATATTGGCGCTACAGTTTCTGCTTCTCGTGCTATGGTAGATCTAGGAGTTATGGGTCACGATAGACAAGTAGGACAAACTGGAAAAACAGTTAGACCAGATATCTATTTTGCTTTAGGAATTTCTGGAGCTATTCAGCATTTAGCTGGAATGGAAGAATCTGAATATATTATTGCTATAAATAAAGATAAGGGAGCTAACATATTCAATACTGCAGATCTTGGTATTGTTGGAGATGTTAACAAAATTTTACCTCTTTTAAATAGTCAAATTAGTAAATTAACTGGTAAAGAAGCATAATCAATAAAAAAAATAGAAATAAAAAAAAACCGTAAACAATTAGTTTTGTTTACGGTTTTTTTTTCTAAATTACATTGCAGCTCTAAAAATATTAGCTATATCTTTTTCATTTCCTTTTCTAGGATTACTAAAAGCATTTCCATCTTTAAGAGCATTGATAGACATAAGCTCTATATCTTCTTCTTTTATTCCAATTTCTTTTAAGCTTGAAGGAATGCCTACGTCACTAGATAATCTAAACATTGCTTGGATAGCTTTTTCTGCAGCTTCTATAGTTGAAAGGTGGGAAGTTTTTTCTCCCATAAATTCAGCAATATCAGCAAATTTTTCAAGGTTAGCAATCATATTATATTTACATACATGGGGAAGAAGCATTGCATTAGCCATTCCATGTGGCATGTCATAAAGACCTCCAAGTTGATGAGCCATTGCATGAACATATCCGAGATTTCCATTATTAAATGCCATTCCAGCTAAGATTGAAGCATAAGCCATATTTTCTCTTGCAACAATATTTTCACCATTAGCAACTGCTAATCTTAAATTTTTAGAAATAAGTTTAATAGATTGAATAGCGGCAGCATCAGTAACTGGATTGGCATCTTTAGATACATATGCTTCAACTGCATGAGTAAGTGCATCCATACCAGTAGCAGCAGTAAGTCCAGCAGGTTTTCCTACCATTAAAAGAGGATCATTGATAGATACTTGTGGAAGATTTCTCCAACTTACTATAACAAATTTAACTTTTGTTTTTGTATTTGTAATTACAGCATGTCTAGTAATTTCTGAAGCAGTTCCTGCAGTTGTATTTACAGCAATAATTGGAGGTAGAGCATGAGTAAGTGTTTCGATTCCTGCATAATCTGAAATATCCCCTTCATGAGTAAGTGCAATTCCAATACCTTTACCACAGTCATGAGGTGATCCTCCACCAATAGTAATAATCATATCGCAGTTATTTTCTTTGTAAATTTTAACACCTTCATAAACATTTATATCTTTGGGATTAGGTTCTACTTTATTATAAATAGCATAATCTATTCCTTCAGCTTTAAGATATCCAATAGTTTTTTCAACAGCTCCATCTTTCAGTGAACTTAAAAATTTATCTGTAACGATTAAAGCTTTTGTTCCATTTAAAATTTTTACTCTTTCACCGATAACTTCAAGACATCCTGGTCCCATAAAATTTACACTTGGCATTAAATAATCATAGTATCTCATTGTATAACACTCCCTTTTAATTTTTTATTTTTGTTTTTTTATTCACAACTACAAGTAAAATATAACAATAATATCTATATTTGGGCAAGGTAGAAAAATATCAAAAAAAGGTAAAAAAAACTTTTATAATTTTTTTCGAAACAAAGTGAATATAAAAAAAATTTTAAAATAAAATTAAATAAATCATTAATTTTATTGGGATTTAAAATATTAATCTTTAAAAATACTTTTTATGAAGTAAATTTTACCTTTAAAAAAATTAATAAAACTGTTAAAATTAATAAGAAAATACTTTTATAAAGGGGAATATTCATGCTACATAATTTTAAGGATGAGTTAGAAAAAATACAAAAAGAAATAGTAGATGTAACAAACTTAGCCATTGTAATTGTTGATTCAAAAGGTAATTATGTAACTTCAAAAGATAATTATTCAGATTTTTGTTCTATCTTTAGAAAAGATAAAATTTTATCCAAATTATGTGAAAAGTGTGACAAAAGAGCATTAAAAAAATCTAAAATAACTTCTGAACCCTATATCTATAAGTGTCATTCAGGACTTATTGATATAGCTGTTCCACTTATATATTCTGGAGATTATATAGGATCTATTTTGATAGGTCAAGTATTATTAGATAAAGATTCTACATTTGAGATAGATAGTATTATAGATAAAAATCTTGAAAAAGATCTAAGAAGTCTTGCTATGAGAGATGCTTATAGGAAACTTTCAAAATATAATTATAGCAAAATAAATAGTATTGCAAATCTAGTTTATTATTCAGGAATTTATATAGTTAAAAATATTAAAGATAAAAAATGGCATAGTCATAGTATGAAAAATAATCTCAGAAATATTGAGTTATCAGAATCACCAATAGGTTTAGCAATTACTTTTATAAAAAATAATCTAGATAAAAATATAAAATTAGAAGAAGTTGCTTTTCTTTGCAGTATGAGTGTATCTCACTTTAGTAAAATTTTTAAAAGTGAAGTTGGAAAAACTTTTAAGGATTATTTAAATGCTAAAAGAATTGAAAAAGCAAAATATCTTTTGAGAGAAAGTAATAATCCAGTAAGTACCATAGCATATTCTTTAGGATTTGAAGATACAAGTTATTTTACAAAAATATTTAAAAAATATGTAACTATAACTCCTTCAAAGTATAAAGAATTATTTAAAAAAAATAATATAATAACCTATTAAAAAAAAGGAGAAAGATTGTTTAAACAGTTTTTTCTCCTTTTTTTATTGGGATAATATATATTATAATTTTTCTTATTTTGATCTTTTTTTCACTCTAATAATAAAAAAATACTTTTTTTTAATAAGATATAACCTTTTAATAACTTAGGTAAATTGGTATTGTTTATGCATAAGAAAACAAAATATATCGGAGGGATTAAGATGATTGAAACTATACAAGTGAAACAAATAACTTTAAAGACAGCAAAAATTATGATTGAAAGAGCTATTATAAAGGCAAAAGAAACTGAGGTACCAGTGGTAGTTTCGATAGTAGATAGAGGGGGGAACCTTTTGGCAATGGAAAGAATGGATGATGCATTTGTTACTAGTATAGATATTGCAAATAACAAAGCATATACTTCATGGGCACTTAGATGTGGAACAGACGAGATGAGTAAAGTAATACAACCAGGAGAAAGTCTTTATGGGTTAAATTTGACAAATAATGCAAGAATTGTTTGTTTTGGTGGAGGTTTTCCAATTATTGTAGATGGTCAAGTAATCGGAGCTATCGGTGTAAGTGGTGGTTCAGTAGAGGAAGATATGGCTATTGCTAAAGCAGGTTTAGAAATTTTATAGTTTGAGGTGGTAAAAAAATGAGATCAAAAAGATTTGAAGCATTAGAGAAACGTCCAGTAAATAAAGATGGATTTATAGGAGAATGGGTAGACGAAGGATTAGTGGCAATGGAAAGTATCAACGATCCAAAATCAAGTTTGAAGATTGAAGATGGAAAGATTGTAGAACTTGATGGTAAAAAAAGAGAAAAGTTTGATATGATTGATAGATTTATAGCTGATTATGCAATTAATCTTGAGAATGCAGAGGAAGCAATGAAATTTTCATCCCTTGAAATTGCAAGAAAAATTGTGGATATCCATGTTTCTAGAGATGAAGTTTTAGATATAACAACAGGAATAACTCCAGCTAAGATGACTGAAGTAGTAGCACATATGAATGTTGTTGAGATGATGATGGCTGTTCAAAAAATGAGAGCAAGAAAAACTCCTTCTAATCAATGTCATGTTACTAATTTAAGAGACAATCCAGTGTTAATAGCAGCAGATGCTGCTGAAGCAGCAATTAGAGGATTCGATGAACAAGAAACAACTATTGGTATAGTAAGATATGCTCCATTTAATGCTATCTCTATATTTGTAGGAGCTCAAGTAGGTAGAGGTGGAATATTAACTCAATGTTCTGTAGAGGAAGCTACCGAATTAGAGTTGGGAATGAAAGGATTTACAAGTTATGCTGAGACTGTTTCAGTATATGGAACTGAACAAGTATTTACCGATGGAGATGATACTCCTTGGTCAAAAGCATTTTTAGCTTCAGCTTATGCATCTAGAGGATTAAAAATGAGATTCACTTCTGGAACAGGATCGGAAGCTTTGATGGGTAATGCAGAGGGAAAATCAATGTTATATCTTGAAACTAGATGTATATATATAACTAGAGGTTCTGGAGTTCAGGGACTTCAAAATGGATCCGTAAGTTGTATCGGAATGCCTGGATCACTTCCTGGTGGAATCAGAGCAGTCCTTGCTGAAAATCTTATTGCAATGTTAATGGATCTTGAATGTGCATCTGCAAATGATCAAACATTCTCTCACTCTGATATTAGAAGAACTGCAAGAACTTTATTACAAATGTTACCTGGAACAGACTTTATATTCTCTGGGTATAGTGCAGTTCCTAACTGTGATAATATGTTTGCAGGTTCAAACTTTGATGCTGAAGATTTTGATGATTATAATATCCTTCAAAGAGATCTTAAGGTAGATGGAGGATTGAGACCTATATCTGAATCTGAAGCAATAAAAGTAAGGAATAAAGCTGCTAGAGTAATTCAAGGATTATTTAAAGAATTAGGATTACCTGAAATAACAGATGAAGAAGTAGAGGCTGCAACATATGCTCACGAAAGTAAAGATATGCCAGAAAGAGATGTAGTAGAAGATTTAAAAGCAGCAGAAGAACTAATAAAAGGAGATATAACAGGAATTGATCTTGTAAAAGGTCTCAGTAAAAGTGGATTTGACGATGTAGCAAAAAGTGTTTTAGGAATGCTTAAGCAAAGAATTTCAGGTGACTATTTACAAACTTCAGCTATTTTAAATAAAGATTTTAAAATAGTTAGTGCTATTAATGATAAAAATGATTATATGGGCCCTGGAAGTGGATATAGATTAAGTGATGAAAGATGGGAAGAGATTAAAAATATCCCAAATGCTATAAACCCAGAGAGTATAGACTAGGAGAGTTGATTATTATGGAAAATAAATTTATCCCAATTGTAACAATTGAGGAGATTGGAAAAGCAAAGATAGGAACTAAAAGAGAGGAAGTAGTAATAGGATTAGCTCCAGCATTTAAAAAAAATCAATATAAAACTATTGTAGATATTTCTCATGATATAGTTCTCAGTGAATTGATTGCAGGAATAGAAGAGGAAGGTTTAGTTGCAAGAATAGTTAGAATTACAAGAACTTCGGATGTTTGTTTTATTGCAAATGATGCAGCAAAATTAAGTGGATCTGGAATTGGAATTGGAATTCAGTCTAAGGGAACAACAGTAATTCATCAAAAAGATTTATTACCTTTAAATAATTTGGAATTATTTCCTCAAGCGCCTCTATTGACTCCTGAAATATTTAGGTTGATAGGTAAGAATGCAGCAAGATATGCTAAAGGAGATTCTCCAAATCCTGTTCCAGTAGCAAGTGATCAAATGGCAAGACCAAAATATCAAGCAAAGGCAGCACTTTTACATATAAAAGAAACAAAACATGTAGTAGAAGATGGTGAACCTTTAGAAATAAATTATAAATTTTAATTAAAGGAGCTAAAAAAATGGATATTAAAAATATAAATATTAACTCTGACTATCCCCTTGGAGAAAAGAGAAAAAAATGGTTGAAAACATCTACAGGAAAAACTTTAGATGAGATAACCCTTGAAAAAGTATTGAGTGGAGATATAAAACCTGAAGATATTAGAATTTCTCCAGAAACTCTTAGACTTCAAGGAGAGATAGCAAAAAAAGGAAATAGACCAACTGTTACAAAAAACTTTGAAAGAGCCAGTGAGCTTGTTGCTATTCCAGATGAAAGAATATTGGAAATTTATAATGCAATGAGACCCTTTAGATCTTCGAGAGAAGATTTATTAAAGATAGCTGATGAATTAGAAAATAAATATTCTGCAACTGTAAATGCAAATTTTATAAGGGAAGCTGCTGAAGTATATAAAGAAAGAAAAAAATTAAGAAAAGACTAGGAAGGAAATTGGATTTTATGAAAATAATAATAGGTGTAGATATTGGGAATGCAACAACAGAAGTAGCTTTAGCAAGGATAACTGGTAATAAAACCGAATTTTTGGCCAGTGGACTTAATAAGACAACAGGTTTGAAAGGTACCATAGAAAATATAGAAGGGGTAAAATATGCTATTAATAGTGCTCTTAAAAAATCAAATTTAGATATCTCAGATATTTCTGCAATTAAAATTAATGAAGCTACTCCTGTTATAGGAGATGTATCTATGGAAACTATAACAGAAACAATAATTACAGAATCTACTATGATAGGTCATAATCCTTCAACTCCCGGTGGAGTAGGACTTGGAATAGGAGAAACAATCTCACTCCAAGATCTTTTTCAAGGGGAAAAAAATAAAAATTATATAGTTATAGTTTCTCAAAAGATAAGTTTTTTAGAGGCAGCTTATAAAATAAATAAAGCCACAGAAGATAACTATAAGATAACTGGAGCAATTATTCAAAAAGATGACGGAGTTCTAATTAATAATAGAATTATAAATAAAATTCCTATAATAGATGAAGTACTTTTTATAGATAAGATACCTATTGGAATGAATGCTGCTGTTGAAGTTGCTCCTCAAGGAAAGACAGTTAATGTAATATCTAATCCTTATGGAATAGCTACAATATTTTCACTGTCCTCTGAAGAAACTAAAAAAATAGTTCCAATATCAAAAGCACTTATTGGAAATAGATCTGGAGTAGTTATAAAAACTCCCCAAGGAGATGTAAAAGAAAAGATTATTCCATCAGGAAAGATAGATATTCAAGGTAATTTAAGAAAAAAGGCTATCAATATAGAGGAGGGAGCCCAAGCAATTATGAAAACTTTGGGTAGTGTAGACGAAGTTTATGATATAAATGGAGAAACTGGAACTAGTATAGGTAGTATGTTAAAGAATGTAAAAAGTGTAATGAGTAATTTTACCGATGAACCTATGGAAAATATTAAGATAAAAGATATACTTGCTGTAGATACTTTTATTCCTCAAAAAGTTAAAGGAGGAGTAGCAGGAGAATTTATTTTTGAAAATGCTGTAGGGATAGCAGCTATGGTAAATACAGAAAAAAATCAAATGGCAACAGTAGCAAAGACCATAGAAAAATCTTTAGGAGTAAGGGTAGTTGTAGGAGGAGTAGAAGCTGACATGGCAATCAATGGAGCTCTTACCACTCCTGGAACTAGTGAACCACTTGTAATAATAGATATAGGAGCCGGTTCAACAGATGCATGTTCTATAGATAAAAAAGGAAAAAAAGATTTAGTACATCTAGCAGGAGCTGGAAATATGGTAACTCTTTTAATTCAAAAAGAATTAGGAATAAAAGATTTTAATTTGGCTGAAGATATAAAAAAATATTCTCTTGCAAGGGTAGAATCTTTATTTTATATAAGGCATGAAGATGGTAATGTTCAGTTTTTTGAAAGATCTTTATCTCCAAAAATATTTGCGAAAAATGTTTTAATTAAAAATAATCAGTTGATTCCAATAGACATAGATATATCTATAGAAAAGATAAGACATATAAGAAGAGGTGCTAAGGAAAAAGTCTTTGTAACCAATGCTATAAGATCTTTAAAAAAAGTATCGGATACAGGAAACCTAAGGGATTTTGAGTTTGTAGTTATTGTTGGGGGATCTGCACTGGATTTTGAAATTCCAGAGATGATAACCAAAGCTCTTTCAAAATATGGAATAGTAGCAGGATGTGGAAATATAAGGGGAACAGAAGGACCAAGAAATGCAGTAGCCACTGGATTAATAATGGATGGTAGATATGAATAGTAAACCTAATATAATTGTACTATGTTCAAATGAAATTAAAAAATCAGAGATAGAAGAAATTTTGTGGGGAATTGAGGAGGAAGGTCTTAATTTTTTTCTTAAGTTTGTTCAAGATGAAGAAATTATAAAAAAAATTTATACTTCAAATTCTTTAGAAGTAGGAATTGGTATAAAAAGTGATAGAACTATTAAATTAACTTCTAGAAAATATGATAAAGACTATATTTTTCTACATAGATTAGATGAAGATAAAAATATTTTAAGAAATTTAGGAAGTAATAGTGCTAGACTTATAAAAGGATTACCCTTGAGATAAGAGGAGACACCAAAAAATTGGTGTCTTCTTTTTAATTTAATTGGGAACTGGTCTTTAGTTGTTAAACAAAAATTAAAATAAAATTAAATTAATTTAGTTTCAATTAGGAAGGGTCAAAAAAATCTGTTAAAATGATGTGTAAAGGATATTAAAATATTATGAGTATAATTAAAGATAGAATATAAAAGAAAAAGAGGGAAGGAAGAATTTATGAAAAATAATTTAAGAAAAGGATTTACAATGATTGAATTATTAGTTGTAATAGCTATAATAGGTATTTTAGCAGGAACTGTTATACCTAAATTAATAA
>DDQV01000012.1 GCA_002342785.1 Fusobacteriaceae bacterium UBA2433
ATTATAAATTTAGAATTAAAAGGTAATATAGATATATTAAATTCGTTAGAGAATTTTTTTATAGCCTCTAAAGATATAAATAGAACAGAATTTAAATCTTTTACAAAAAATTTTTTAGAAAAAAATGAAAAGATACAAGCTCTTTCATGGGTGCCCTTAGTAAATGATGACGAAAGGGAAAAATATAAAAAATTAGCAAAAGAAGAAGGATATTCAAATTTTGAATTTACTGAAATAGGAAACCCTGGAGAATTGAGAGAAAGAGAAGAAGCAACTGAATATTATCCTGTATATTATATTGAACCATTGAAAGAAAATAAATCAGCTTTAGGATTTGATTTATTTTCTAATCAAGATAGATCAGAAACAATTTTGAAAGCCTTAAAATTTAACGAGGTAGTAGGAACATCAAAAATTAAATTAGTTCAAGAAAAAGAAGAAAAATACGCTTTTCTCCTTTTAAATCCTGTATATAAAAAAAATATAAATTTTGAAAATGAATTATTAGGTTTTATTTCAGGAGTTTTTAAAATAGATTATATGATAGAATCAATTTTTAAATTGTTTTTAAAGGATGAATTAGATTTTTATATATATGATGCTACAAATAATGAAAATACTGAAATTTATAAGACTAAAGACTATTTGAAGAGATTAAAAATATATGAATTTTCAAAATTTTATTCTGAAGATTCAATAGAATTTCCACATCGAAATTGGAAAATTAGAATGATTCCTGGAAAAGAATTTCAATTAAATGAATTGATAAAACTAGATTGGATAATTTTTACTTGTTTAAATATTATAACAATGATGTTTAGTTACTATATCTATAAAAAAATTAAATACGCCAACAAGATAGAAGATTTGATGAAAAAAGATTTAGAAATTCAAAAAAAATTAAAATTATCCGCAAAAATTTTAGAAAATACTCCAGAAGGAGTAATGGTTACAAATAGAGAAAATAAAATAATTTCTGTAAATGATTCTTTTTTAAAGACTACTGGGTATTTAAGAAAAGATATAATTGGGTATAATCCTGATATTTTAAGTTCAAATCATCATACTCAATCTTTTTATAAAGAAATGTGGAATTCTCTTCGAAATGAAGGATATTGGCAAGGAGAAGTGTGGAATAGGAAAAAAAATGGTGAAATTTATCCTGAATGGTTAAATATAATAACAATAAGAAATGATGAAGACAGTAATATTATAGATTATCATGTAGGGATGTTTTCAGATCTTTCAAATCAAGAACATGTAAGAAAAGAAATTCAACGTTTAGCATATTATGATTCTTTGACAGATCTTCCAAATAGAGCATTATTTGAAAGTATGGCAAAAAGCTTGATGATAAATGCTAATATGGATAATACAGAAATAGCTTTTGTTTTTCTAGGTCTAGATAGATTTAAAAATATAAATGATGCTCTAGGACGTTTTACAGGAGATAAACTTTTAAAAGAAGTTACTAAATCTTTAAAAGAAATATTGACAGAAGATGAAATTATAGCAAGATTAGGTGGAGATGAATTTACTATACTTATACCATCTTTTGGTTTTATTGATGATTTAAAAGTAAGGATTGAAAAAATATTAGATGTGTTCAAATATCCATTTAATATAGATGAAAAAGAAGTTTTTATAACTACTAGTATGGGAATAAGTCAATATCCTTTAGATGGAAAGACTCTAAATAAAGTTTTAGAAAATGCAAGTACAGCTATGTATTTTGCTAAAAGATCAGGAAGAGATAACTATAAATTCTATACAGAAAATATGAATTCTAAATTTATGAAAAATCTTGATCTTGAAAATAAGATGAGAAAAGCATTAAAAGAAAATGAATTTTTCTTGGAATACCAACCACAAGTGAGTACAATCACTAAAAAAATTATTTCATGTGAAGCTCTAGTTCGTTGGGAAAGTCCAGAATTTGGTATTATTTCACCAAATGAATTTATAAGTATAGCTGAAGATAGTGGACTTATCCTTCCCTTAACAAGATGGATCTTAGAAAAAGTTTTTTATGAGGTAAAAAAAGTTTCTGAATTAGACCCTAATATATATATTTCTGTCAATATTTCTGGATATCAAATAAAACATGGAAATTTACTAGAAATGATTGAAGAAGTATTGGGAAAAGAGAATATAAATTTAAAAAATATTGAGTTAGAATTAACTGAATCTATGTTAATGGAAGATATCTCAAAAAATATTGAAACTATGTCAAAACTAAAAGATTTAAAACTTAAGTTGGCAATAGATGATTTCGGAACTGGTTATTCATCTTTAAGTTATATCAAAAAATTTCCAATAGATAAACTAAAAATAGATAAATCTTTTGTAGATGGTATTCCAAATAATGAAGAGGACAATATAATTGTTAAAACAATTATTTCTATGGCACATAATTTAGGTTTTAAAGTTACCGCAGAAGGTGTAGAAACAAAGGAACAATTTGATTTTTTAAGGACTTATAAATGTGATGAGATTCAAGGATATTATTTCAGTAAACCAGTATCTATAGAAAAAATACAAGAATATTTAAAGGAAAATACTTTTAATTTATAAAAAAATAAGTTAAGTGAATAAAGAAAAATCTCAAAATAAGGAGAGAAGAATGAAAGCTATAGAACTTAAAAAAATAGATAGTTATAAATGGGGAAAAAATGTTTTTGAAGGATTACATTTTTTAAAAATATTTTTAAATGGTGGACCTAAAGGAAATATAGGAGATAGTTTTTTTATCTTAGAACAAAATTATAATACTAAAAAAAGTAACGATATAAGATGGGAAGGACATAGAAGATATATTGATATTCAATATATGGTAAAAGGCAGTGAGTTTATGGCAGTTAAAAATATAGATCTTATGAAATTTAATCCGAAATATGATAAAACCAAAGATTTTCAGTTTTTTGAGGAAAAAGAAAAAAATGGATTAGAGTTAATAAAAGTTAATGAAGGAGAATTTTTGTTTTTTTTCCCAAGAGACATTCATAAACCATGTATTGGAAATAATAATAGAGTTGAAAAAATTGTTGTAAAAGTAAAAATATAAAAGGGGGATTAAATGGAAGAAAGATATAATATTTTTTATGTGAATGCTTTTTCTGAAGAAGCTTTTAAGGGTAACCCAGCAGCGGTATATCTAATAGAAGAAGATATTTCAGATGAAATTATGCAAAAAATAGCCAATGAGATTGGATTTGCAGAGACTTCATTTATAAAAAAAATAGAAGATGGGGTATATAATATTAGATGGTTTTCTCCCAAATGTGAAGTAGCAGTTTGTGGACACGCAACTTTAGCAGCTGCTAAAATTGTATTTACGGGATCTAAAGAAAAAAAAATAATATTTAAAAGTTCTTACGGTGAGATTGTTGCAGAAAAAGAAAAAGAGTTAATAATCTTAGAATTTCAAAAAGATATTATAGAGATTCCTAATATAGAAAATATTCAGGTTCTAATGGATATAATGGGGATAGAAAGATATAAAAATTTATTTGTTGGGAAATATACTAAAAAATTAATTTTTCATCTAAATACAGAGGAAGAAGTATTAAAGTTAAAACCAGATTTTAAAAAAATGTTAGGATATATATCTGATAAAATTAATGGTGTTGCTATTACTACAGAATCAAAGTCAGTTAGATATGATTTTATAACTCGATGTTTTAATCCATGGATTGGAATAGAAGAAGATTATGTGACAGGTTCTGTTCACACTTTATTAGGATCTTATTATTCAGATTTATTGAATAAAAATAAGTTGTTAGCGTTACAAAAATCAAAAAGAGAAGGTGAAATATCTATAGAAATTAATGGAAAAGATAAAATTAAAATTAAGGGAAATGCCTATATTTTTTTAAAAGGATTGATCAATAAAAAATAAGTAGAAGGATATTTAATATCCCACTACTTATTTTTTATTGCCTTTAATTTTTTTATTAAAATATTTTCTATCATTTGAAAATTTAAAATACTCACCATTAATAAAATTAGTAAAATGGATTGTTTCATTTTAATCACCCTTTTGATTGTTGTAATTAATAAAAGTAAATTTATACTATCTTAATTATATACTCTTATACAATTAAAGTCAAACCAAATATTTATAAATAAGGATATTTTTAAAAAATAATATTTTGAAACACAAATAAAAATATTTTATCGAAATTTTATATAATAAAGAAAAGATTTACACCATTTATTATAGTGTAAATCTCTGTCTTTTAAAATATTTTTATAAAATTTTAATTTTTAATCATTTTCCCAATTTTGTGATCTTGTTACTGCTTTTTTCCATCCTTTATACATTGTTGCTCTTTTTTCTTCTTCTAATTTAGGTTCATATAATCTATCTAAATTCCATCTTTGTGTTATTTCATCTTTATTATCCCAGAATCCAACTGCTAATCCTGCTAAGTAAGCTGCTCCTAACGCT
>DDQV01000154.1:0-43556 GCA_002342785.1 Fusobacteriaceae bacterium UBA2433
CCTTGTGTTTATACCCCTATAGTTGAAATAAAGCAAACTATAAAGCTTTGAATCCATTGGTATTACTGAGGTTGAGAGGTGAAAAACTAAAAAGGCCGTGAAAAAGCCTTAAGGGTAGTCTAAAAAGCCTTAAAGGTATCAGAAATGGCCTTATTTTGCCTAAAAATCACTGGATTTTACTACTATAATACAGAAATATTTTTCTTTTTCTTCGTGTTTATTCGTGTAATTCGTGACTAGGTTTTTTCTTTTTCTCATTTGTGAAGATTGGTGTCCATTTGTGGCTAAGTCTTTTTTATCTTTTTCTGTGTAATCTGTGACTAAGTCTTTAGTCTTTCCTTTGTGTGTCTTTGTGTTCTCTTTTCTTTGTGCTGAATTTTTGTGTAAATTTTTTTGGGATTAGAATAGATTGAAACTTACTAAATAAATTTATCTATTAAAGATTTTGTATATTTTCTAAAATCTCCTAAATGTTCTTTTATCACAATCTCAACTATAGTATAATCAATTTTTTGGTATTGATGTACCGCTACATTTCTAAATCCCACCATCCCTTTCATAGATTTAAATATTTCCTCACTAATAATTCCCTCTTCTTTTAGGAGAGTAAAAGCTCCAACACTGTCTTTAGGGATTCCGAGACTCAATTCTGCTACTAAAAACATTGCAAGATCTATACTTTGTTGGCAAGCTCTTTGAAGATTTAAAACAATTATATCTTGCATATCATAATCTTCCATATCAAAGTTTTGTAAAGTTAATTTTTCTTCAATTCTTCTTATACATTTTTCTATAGATTCTATCTTTACTAAAATTACTTCTTCCATACATACCCCCTTTTTTTTATACTTTTTTTTACTATTTCTATATCATCTCTATATTGATAATAACAAGATATGACCCCATATTTAAATTCATCTTTTTCTAATTTAGTCCTGTAAAACAAATTATTTCCTGTGGTGACAATTTGATGCTTCAAAATAATATTTGCATCGGATAGATCTATTAAATCAACTTCTTTTCCGAGTAAATCTACTAATTGCATCTTATATTTAAATTTTTCCTTTATATTCATGGGAGTTTCTAATAAAATTGCTATATCTATATCACTTTCTTCCCTATTAATATTTTTTGCATAGGAACCAAATAGGTATATCAGTTTAGGTTTTTTATTCCTAAAATAATTAACTATTTTTTCTTGAATAGTCATAAAAATCACACCACCTTTTTTTATTTTCTTTCATCACTGATCTCCTAGACTAAAAGATATATATATATATATAAATTCTATTCCTAATATTATACCATAAAAAAAAGAGGTAAATACCTCCCTTAAAAATAATTTAAAATCTGTCACAAATTACACGAATTTAAAAGCTCCTACTGCTATAACACAGAAGTCTATTACCTTTTAGATTACTTCGTGTTTATTCGTGTCATTCGTGACTAATTCTTTTTTTTCTTTTTCTGTTGAATTTGTGACTAAGTATTTTATTTTTTTATCGCAGATTTCTCAGATCTTCTCAGATTTAAAACCTTAAACCTTTTTTGCCACCAATTAAAAGATTATACTGCTAGAGCACAGATGCTTTTTTTTATCCGTGAAAATCGGTGTCCATTAGTGGCTAATTCTTTTGCTTTTCTCTTTTCTCTATATAGATCTTTTCCTTATTTGTGATGATTGGTGCCCATTGGTGGCTAAATCTTTTTTTAGTTTTCTTCGTGTTTATTGGTGACTAGTTTTATATAAACTTTAAAAATTCATCAAACTGTAAGTGTAATTGAAGACAGATGAATTGAATCTTTTTTTAGTTCTATTATCATCTCTTTCTCTTTAAATTCACCTTTAAAATTTTTCGATTCAGCTAAACCATGCCAAGGTTCAATACAAATAAATGGTGCATCTTTAGGTTGCCAGATACCTAAATAAGGGAAGTTTTCATTAGATATATTGATTGTTCTCAAGTTATTTTTATTTTTTAAAGAGATACTATTTGATTTTATATCTCTGATTAATAGAGCTCCATCATAAAACATACTATGATTTAATTCTATTTTATTTGAATTTTCTAGTAAAGAAACTTCCTTATTTTCAATCAATAAATTAGAACTATCACAAAAATTTCTTTTTAAAGTTTCAAATTTGTTAAATTCTAAAAAATAATCTGAGAAAGAAGAATTATCACTTGAAGGACAGTTAAAACTGGGATGAGTACCTAATTGAAAATAAATATTTTTGTCATCTAAATTGATAACTTTATATGATATATTTACACTATTCTCATTTAAAGTATAAGTTAACTGTAGATCAAATTTATAGGGATACATAGTTAGAGTTGTGCTATTATATTTTAAAGAATATACCAATTTTTTTTCTGTAGCTTCTAGAAGTTTAAAATCTGTTTTTCTGGCGAATCCATGATTTCCCAGGGTATATTCTTTTCCCTCTATTCTGGCTATACCGTTAACTAAATTTCCAATAATAGGAAATAATACAGGAAATTGTCCACTCCAAAATTTTGGATCTCCACTCCATATATATTCATTATTATTTTTTCTTAAGCTACTTAATTCTGCTCCAAGGGATCTTACTTTAATGGTTATATTTTTATTTTTTAATTCTGATATCATTGTTATTCTCCTTTAAATTAAGATCTAGATAATTTTAAGAGGGGACCTTTATAAATTATTAAAGTCCCCTCTTAAACTATATTTATTTTTCTATAACAACACCTTTTTTTAAGATAATATTTGCAAGTAATGCTTTTTCTCCAGTAGATATAATTGCGTAAGATTTTTTAGCTTGATCATAGAATGCAAATCTTTCAATTTGATTAAATTCTTTTTGATCTTTTTCATGTTTATCAACTATATCTCTATATTTATTCCAAATAGTTGGATTTTCTTTATCTGTAAGAGGGGCGGCCATAAGAGATAGAGGTTTATCAACATATTGGTCTAAAGGAAAGAATTTTAAAATAGCATCTAATAATTCAGGGATATTATGCCCATCACATCTAACTAATCTTTTTGCTAAACTTGCTCCTGGAAAATTTCCATCTGCAATAACAATTTCATCTCCATGGCCCATTTCCATTAATATTTTTAATAATTCTGGTGGTAAAATAGAAGGTATATTTTTTAACATTATATTCTCCTTTTAAAACTTTATTATGATTATTTTGAATAATCTTTAATCTTATATATTTTAATTTGATTGAAATAATCAGTGACAATTTTTGACTCTACATATCCAGTTTGGATATATTGTGTGTTTGCAGTTCCACAAGCTGCACCCATTTTTAAAATATCAATTTCACTTAATCCTCTTTCGATTCCAACAGCACATCCTGCAATAAATGAATCTCCAGAACCAACTGTGTTTATAGTTTGAACTATAGGAGTGATGATCTTATAAATTCCATCGAATAAACCAGCTATAGCACCTTCTTTTCCTCTACTAATTATAGGTAACTCAATTCCTTTATCTTTAAAAAAATTAATCATTTCTATTAATTTTTCATCATTATTTATATCTATATTATAGATATCTTTTATCTCGTCACAATTAGGTTTAATAATATAAGGTTTACTTTTGATTCCTTCTAAGAGTGGGAGAGAGCTAGTATCTAATAAAACTTTTGTATTATATTTTTTAGCTTCTTCTATTAACAATGAATAAAAATTAGTAGGTAATCCTTTCGGTAAACTTCCTGAAATAGTTATTACACTGACATCTTTAATCAACTGAGAAAATTTAGTAACAAAGTTATCAGCTTCATCACTGGATATCGTAGGACCTTTTTCTAGTATTTCAGTAGAAAGTTTATTGATATTATCAGTTATATTGATACAAATTCTAGTTTCTCCATCTATTTTTATAAATTTACTTTTAACTTTAAGTTCTTGAACTTTTTTATCTATATATGATCCATTGCTACCACCTAAAAGACCTGTTGCAGTAACATCTTCCCCCATTAATTTTACAACACGAGTTACATTTAAACCCTTTCCACCAGCAGAAGCAATCATCTTACTAGGACGATGTACTTCTCCTAATTGAAAATTTTCTACAATATAAATTTTATCGATGGCAGGATTCATTGTGACTGTAAGTATCATAACTTCACCTCTTTTTTTATTTTACTATATTTGCTCTTCCATTACTTCCACACATCATAATTTTATCCATGGCAACTTTTTTCATAACTTTTTTTGCAGGAGTAAAATATTTTCTTGGATCGCTTTCATTAAGATTCTCATTTAATATTTTTCTTACTTCTGCAGCAAATGGCATTTTTAATTCTGTTGCAATATTTACTTTACAAATTCCTAATTTAATAGCTCTTTTTACTTGATCGGCAGGGACTCCTGATGCTCCATGTAATACTAGAGGAATATCTACTACTTTTCTAATTTCTTCTAATCTTTCAAAGTCTAATTTTGGTTCTTTTGCATATACTCCATGAGCAGTTCCGATAGCAATTGCTAATGAATCTATCCCTGTTTTTTCTACATATTCTCTTGCTTGGCTAGGATTTGTATAGAGTGCATCTTTTGCATCAATTTCTAAATCATCTTCAACTCCACCTAATATACCTAATTCAGCCTCAACAGTCACATCAAATTTATGTGCGTAGTCTACTATTTTTTTTACTTCATCTATATTTTTATCAAATGAACAGTGAGAAGCATCGATCATTACAGATTTAGCTCCTATTTGAATAGCTCTCTTTATACTTTCTGAATCTTCATGATGATCTAGATGCATGGCAATAGGTATATCATATTTATTAGAACAAATTTCAACTAATTTAATAAAAAAATCCTCTCCTGCATATTTCATAGTTCCTGGTGTTGCTGCTACTATTACTGGTGAATTTAATTCTACCGCAGCTTCTACTACAGTTTGAATTGTTTCTAAATTATGCACATTAAATGCAGGAACTGCATAACCTTTTTTTTGAGCATCTAATAACATTTGTTTTGTTGATATCAACATTTGATTCCTCCTAATATTTCAATCTAATTATTTGAAAATTATCTTTCGTTTATTAAAATTATTTTACCGTTAACTTTCCTAGCTTTGATATCTTTAAACGCTTGAACTCCCTCTTCCATAGGAACGATTCTGTCTGCTAATAGGTCGACGTTTATTTTTCCTGAACTCAAAAAATCTCCAGCAATTATCCATTCTTTTCCAGGCCATGGATTAGAATATGACATCCATGATCCTCTGACTAAAAGTTCCTTTCTATTTATATATTCAAATTCATTTTGTTTTAATTTGATCTCTGAATGGGGAGTTCCAATATACATTACATTTCCCTTTACTCCAGCAATCTCTAAACTTAAAATTTCAGTGAACTGAACTCCAGCACTTTCAATTACATATTCAAATCCTTTTCCATTGGTTATTTTTTTTATCTGTTCCCTCATATCTTCAGAACTTGTATTTATTATATGATCTGCACCTAACTTTTTAGCTTTTTCTAAGTTGACTTCTGAAATATCAAATGCAGTTATAGTTTTTGCTCCCATGGCTTTTGCACATTGTAGAGCTAATAGACCAATAGTTCCAGCTCCAACAATTGCAACACTACTTGCTCCTTTAAAATTTGCTAAGAATAATCCGTGTAGTGCAACTGTTATAGGTTCAATAAATGCTCCTTGTATAAAGGTACAACCTTCAGGAAGTTTGACAACATTTCTACCTGGCATCTTTACATATTCTGCAAATGTTCCAAATTCTCTAGATCCAATAAAGGAATAATTTTTACATTGAGCGTGATTTCCACTCAAACAATCATCACATTTCATACAAGGTTTTAGAGGAGCGCCTGTAACTTTATCTTTGGGTTTTAAATTATTTATATTACTTCCTACTTCAACTATCTCTCCAGAAAATTCATGTCCTAATATATTTGGAAAATATCTTGATTCTCCACCGAGTACTCGAGGAAAATCTGACCCACAAATTCCTGTAGCTTTTACTTTAATTAATACTTCATCTTCATTTATAATAGGGGTTGCAATATCTTCATATCTTAAATCTTCTTTTTTATGTAAAACTAAAGCTTTCATCTTATCCTCCTATTAAATACAAACTAAGAGTTAGATATTTAACTCTTAGTTTATATTTAAAAATTTTATTATTATTTTGTTATCGTTCCATCAAGATCCCAAAGATCTTCCCAACCTTTAGCGCTTTCCCATAAAAATACTTGTCCTTTTATTAATCTACAATTTTTATTGATGTTAGAAATATCTTCCATCTCCTCTTTAGTAAGTGGATCTGAGATAACTGATTGTAAGTTTGATCTATATTCTAATTCTTTTACAGAAAAAGGAATAGGAACTTGTCCTCTTTGAACAGCCCATTTGATACAAACTACTGCAGGATGTACACCTAATCTTTTTGCAGCTCTTAAGATAATTGGATCTTCAATATCAACTGTATCATCGTCAGTTTTATCTCTGTCTGGTCTTGTAGGAGAACCAATAGGACAAAAACCAATAGGTACTACGTTATTTTTTACTAAAAAATCATAGAGTTCTCTTTGTTGAAAATGTGGATGTAACTCCATTTCATTAACAGATGGTTTGATAGTTGCATCTCTTAAAATTAATTTCATTTTAGGAATAGTAACGCTAGAAGTTCCAATATTTCTAACTAAGCCCATCTCAACTAATTTTTCCATCTCCCTCCAAGTAGCCATAAATTCATCGTGGTTATATGGTTTTGAATCTGGATTTCTAGCATCTCCATCACACCCTGGAGAGTGATAGTTTCTAAATGGCCAATGAACTAAATAAGTATCTAAGTAATCACACTTTAAATCGGCTATAGTTTTTTTGCATGTTTCAATTACATTTTCATGCTGATCATTCCATAATTTTGAATTTATCCATAGATCTTTTCTTTTTATCTCTCCACTATTAAAAATTTCCTCAAAAACATTACCTATATGAGCTTCATTTTCATATACTGCGGCACAATCAATATGTCTATATCCTATAGATATTGCACCTTTTACTGCTTCTGCAATTTCTTCGTGGGTAAATCTGTCAGAACCAAAAGTTCCTAAACCTACAGCAGGCATCTTATCTCCTGAAGTTAAAACTTTAAATGGAACTTGTTTTGGATCAATTGAATCTTTTTTTATTTTAAACATCTATTTCACACTCCTTAAATTTTTTCATTTTTTATTAAACTTTATTAAGTTTATTTAATAGAATTTAGCTGGTCAAAAGTATCTTTTAAATTTCCATATAGACCCTCATAAATTTTATAATATTTTTTATATTTTTCATGACTTATCATATTAGGATTATGCTTTCTTACAACTCTTACTGTTTTTTTTACTGCTTCTTCAAAATTTTTATAGTGACCTGTCCCTACTCCAGCAAGGATAGCGGCTCCTAGTGTTGTTGCATGATCAGATAAAGGAACATCTATTTTTTTCCCAGTTATATCAGATTTTAATTGAGTCCAGACAAAACTATTTGCACTTCCTCCCACACTGACTAATTTGTCTATATTAGCATCCACTTCTTTGGCTGTTTTTAAGTTGTGTTCTAAAGAATATCCAACTCCTTCCATAATACTTCTGATCATATGTGCTCTTGTTTTACTAAATCCAAGACCTATAAATGCACCTTTAGCATTACTGTCCCATATAGGTGATCTTTCTCCAGCCATATAAGGTAAAAAGATTAATCCATCACTACCTTCAGATATCTTAGTTGCTTCTTTACTCATTATTTCAAAGGAATTCCCTCCTTTTTCTAAACTAATTTGTTTTTCATAGGCACCTAATTCCCTATTGAACCAATTAAGAGTTCCACCACCTCCAACAGTTCCTCCTTGAAGAAGCCACATGTTAGGAACTACGTGATATCCAAGAATAAGTTTTGGGTGTGCAAGTGGAGTATCTATACAAATACTCATTCCACCTGCTTGCCCACCTTGTTCTTGAGTTTCTCCAACGTGTAAAACTCCTGCACCAAGAGTACAACACGCTGCGTCTAAACCACCTGCAACTACAGGTGTTCCTATTTTTAAACCAGTTTCTAGAGCAGCTTTTTTTGTAATTCCACCAACGATATCATGACAATTTACAATTGGAGGAAATAAATCAAGATCAATTCCTAATTCAGATGCAATGTCTACATCATATTTTCCTGTATTTATATCAAAGAAATGAAATCCATATCCTTGAGAATAATCTTGAGATATCTCACCTGTTAATTTATAAGCTATATAACTATTACTATTTAAAAATTTATATGTTTTACTATAAAGTTCAGGTTCATGTTTTTTCATCCAAAGAATTTTTGGAGTTATATAAGAAGGATCAACTGGATTTCCACTTATATTATTTAATCTTTTTTCTCCACATTTTTTTTTCATCCATTGAGCTTCTTCTTCTGCTCTTCTATCGAGCCATATCATAATATTTCTAAGTACATTCCCCTCGCGATCGATTGGAATAAGAGCCCAACCTAAACCATCAATGCCCACTCCTTTAATATTATTGGTATTGATATTTTTTTCTGTTATTATTTTTTTTATAGATATACATACAGCGTCCCACCAGTCATTAGCAATATGTTCCACTTTATTTTTTTCTGCATAATAAGTTTTATAAGTTTTTGTTTCGCTTGCAATAACTTCTCCATCAAGATTGAAAAATGTTACTTTACATCCTGATGTTCCAATATCAATTGCCAATAATAATTTTTCCATTCTGCTCTCCCTTTCCTATTAATTTATGAAATTATCTATATAAAATATCTTATTTTTTTAAAGGAAATAATGCCTTTTGTGATTCAGGTGTGCTCATATTTTCAGGAGTTACAATTACTGCTCCTGAATCTACTAATTTTTCTATTTTTTCACCTTTTAAAGCTTTTACAACTGATTTTATTCCTTTATATCCCATTGAATAAGGCATTTGAACTGCTGTTACTTTTACAATTCCTTCGTTTAATAATTTTAAAACGTCATCTGATGAATCAAATCCAGCAACTAAAACTTTATCTTTTAAACCTTTTTCTTTTATACCTCTACCTACACCTACAAGGGTAGGTTCATTTGCAGCATAGATAGCATCCAAATCATTATGAGCTGTTACTAAATCTTCAGTTATAGATAGAGCTTTTTGTTTATCTGCATATGAATATTTTGTTTCTAACAACTCAATTCCAGGATATTTTTCTTTCATTACGTTTCTGAATCCTTGTTCTCTTTCGATAGCTGTTCCAGCTCCAGGTTGGAAATTAACAACACCAACTTTACCTTTACCATTAAGAAGTTTCCCAAGAGCATCTCCTACTTTATATGATGTTTCAATATTATTTGTTGCAATAAAAGAAGAATATTTATCAGTTTCAACTCCAGAATCTATTAATACAACAGGTATCCCAGCTTTCATAGCTTTTTTTATAGGTCTTACAAGGGCATTACTATCAGATGCAGCCAAAACCATTCCATCAACTCTTTGTGCAATAGCTGCTTCAACTAAATCTACTTGTCCATTGATATCAGGTTCTCCCCCTGGTGCAGCGATAAAATAATAATCTACATCTAGGTCACTAGCTGCATCTTCTACTCCTTTTTTGACTGTTTGCCAATATACATGTTCAGTTCCTTTTACAATTACAGCAATTTTTATTTTTTTACTTTTGTTATCTCCCTTTTTTTTGAAGATATCTAAGACCCCACCATATGCAACCGACGATAAACAGATTAATGCGACAATTAAAACTAATATTTTTTTCATTTTGTTCCCCCTTTTTTTTATTAAATAATTAAAATTATTTTCTTCTCATCTTATCAACTAAAACTGCAAGAATTATAATACTACCTATTGCTATTTGTTGCCAAAATGCATTGATTCCAATTATATTTAAACCATTTCTTATAACACCCATAATCAAAGCTCCAATTATTGTTCCACCAATTGTACCGACTCCTCCTAGAGGACTAGTTCCACCAATAATTGCAGCAGCAATCGCATCTAATTCATAACCAATTCCTGCATTTGATTGAGCAGAAACTAATCTAGCTGCCATCATTATTCCAACTAAAGCTGCCAATAAACCTGAGATTGCATAGACTCCTATCTTTACTTTATTAACATTGACTCCAGATAATTTTGCTGCGTCTTCATTACTTCCTAGAGTATATACACAACGACCAAACGATGTTTTCTTTAAGACAAAGGAAAAGATCATAGCAAGAGTAATCATAATTATTGTTGGGACAGGTAAACCAAATATAGTTCCGCCACCTAGAAAATAAAAATTTTCTGGAAGACCTGAAACAGGCATCGCTCCTGTTATTACATAAGCAGCTCCCCTAGCGATACTCATCATTCCTAAAGTAGCAATAAAGGGTGCAATATCAAGTTTTGATATTATTAATCCTGAGATAACTCCACAAAGAGTTCCAGATAGTAATCCACCAATAATTGCCATAGGGATAGAATATCCTGAAACAAGCATCTTACCTGCTACTACTCCAGATACTGCTAAGACAGATCCTACAGAAAGATCGATTCCTGAAGTTATAATTATAAATGTTTCGGCTATTGCTAAGATAGCAAATATAGATGTTTGTTGAGTAATTGTCATAAGATTTCCAAAAGCTATAAAATTTGAGTTCATCATAGTAAAAAATGTTATTAACCCCACTAAAGCTACTAGTGAACTCAAATTTTTTGCTAAGTTTGAATTTTTTATTTTAAAACTAAATTTTATTTTATTTTTTTCATTTTCCAATGATATGTTTTGACTTTTATCCATAATAAATATTCCTCCTTTATTTTCTAGACACTGCGTATGATAACAATTTTTCTTCAGTTGCATCCTGCCTATTTATTTTCCCAGTAAATTTTCCATCTCTCATAACCATAATTCTATCGCTCATCCCAATTACTTCTGGTAGTTCTGAAGAGATCATTATAATTGCGACACCTTCTTTTTTTAATCTATTCATAACTTCATAAACTTCTATCTTAGCTCCAACATCTATTCCCCTTGTAGGTTCATCTAAGATAAGTATCTTTACATTTTTCCCCAACCATTTTCCAAGAACAACTTTTTGTTGATTACCCCCACTTAAATTTTTAGTAAGTTGATCTATTGAGGGTACTTTTATCCTTAGATCTTTTACATATTTTTCAGCATTTTCATTAGCACTCTTATCATTCATAACACTAAATCTACTAAACTCGTCTAACATTGATAAATTTATATTGTGTTCTACTGAAAGTCCTAAAGCTAAACCATCTTTTTTTCTATCTTCTGTGATATAACCTATTCCTTGTTTTACAGCTTCTTCTGGATTTTTTATATTAGTTTTCTTCCCATAGATATATATATCTTCCTCTTTTACTTTATCAGCACCAAAAATTGCCCTGGCAAATTCTGTTCTCCCTGAGCCCATCAGTCCATAGATACCTAAGATCTCTCCTTCATAGAGATTAAAATCTTTTATATCTAATTTTTTTTCTTCTTTTAATTTTCTTACTTCTAAAGCCAATTTTCCTCTAGGAACTTCTACTCTAGGAAACTGTTGATCTAAATCTCTACCAACCATTGAAGTGATCAGTTTATCAATTGTTGTATCTTTATATATAAAGGAATCTATATATTTACCATCTCTAAAAATAGTACATCTATCTGCTATAAATTCTAATTCTTCTAAACGATGTGATATATATATAATTCCCTTTCCTTGTTTTTTTAATTCATTAATTACTCTAAATAGTTCTTGAACTTCTTCGTCAGTAAGAGCAGCAGTGGGTTCATCCATAATAACAATTTTACTATTCATAGATAAAACTTTGGCTATCTCAACCATTTGTTGTTGGGCAACACTCAGTTCTGAAACTTTTGTTGTGGGATCAATATTGAGGTGAACCATATCAAGCATCTTCTGAGCTTCTTCAATTAATTTTTTATCTTTTACAATAAAGTTGAAAATTTTATTTCTAGGTTCCCTTGTTATAAATATATTTTCAGCCACTGTTAGATCAGGAAATAAATTAAATTCTTGGTAGATAATGTTTATTCCTAAATTTTGTGATTCTTTAGGATCACCTAGATTTACTTCTTTTCCCTCAAAAAAAATTTTCCCTTGGTCTTTTTTATGAACTCCAGATAAAATTTTCATAAGTGTAGATTTTCCAGCTCCATTTTCTCCTAGTAGGGCAACTACTTCTCCACTTCTTAATTCAAGATTGACTTTATCTAAAGCTTTTACTCCAGGGAAACTTTTAGACACCCCCTCAACTTTTAATATAATATTTTCCATTAACTAACCTCCAATTATTAATAATCGATCAATATATAATCAAATTAAATGTGTATTCATTTAAAACGATTTGATATAATTTTTATTTTATTGATCGTTATGCTTCCACATGATATTATTCTATAACTTAAAATAGTATTTAAAAACATTAAAAATTAACTTTATCGGTTAAAAATTAACCCTAATTATTAACATATATGATTTTATTTTGCACAAATATATTAATTATAGTAAGATATTATCAATGAAACTAAACTTAATGGTTTGTTTGTATGGGGCTTATTATTAACATTTTTTAAATAGGAGATCTATGAAAACTAAAAAAATATCTACCCAACTTACAATTAAATTTTCTATTATAATGATCATTTTGGTTATTTTATTTAATTTTGTTCTTTCATTTATTTTTGGGATTGAGATATTAGAGGAAAGAAAAGTGACTTTAGATAGAAAATTAAAGTTGATAGATGCTGAGATTTCAAAAAATTACAATACAATAATTGAATTAATAAAAGAATTGAGGGAAGATGAAGATCTACAACACTTAGTAAAGAAAAATTATGATTTAAAAAAAATTAGTTTAAAGGATAGATATGAAATATCTAAAATTTTGTATAACTACTCTAAGACAGATAACTTTATAACTTCTATAATTGCACTAAATAATAAGAAAATTCCCATTGACACAACTGGTGAAAATAAAGATCTAACAAACAATTTAATGAAAAATCCCATATTAGATTTTTATATTAAAAATGATCTGTATATATATTTTAGTAAGAAATTAACTAAGATATATAACCAATCAGAAAATTTTTTATATGGTGATTTTATCTCTTGTCTATCAGAATATTATGATGATTTAACCTTTGAACAATATGGTCATCTTTTAATAAATTTAGACAGTGGTTTGTTTTTTCAATCAGTTTCAGATATTTTAGATGAGACTTTTGATGAAACTTATATTATCAATACAAATGATGAAGTAATATATACAAATAGTGAACTTGATATAAAATATCTACAAAATAAAAAAAAAGTTGATGGTAGATTTTATTTTTTTAAATATAATAATTTATATACCATAGACAATGAAAAATATTTATATTATGAATATTCATTATCTACCTATAGTAATACCAAGATCATTGGATTAATTTCTTATGAAAAGGAGATCTCATCCTTTGATCATTTGGTAACAGTATCATTTATAATTGCATTATTTTTTATAATAATAATTATATTTTCTACAAATATTGTTGCTTTAAGTATTACAGCTCCCATTAGAAAAATTTGTGATGCTATGGTCTCAATAAAGGATGAAGAAAATTTTTCTAATCAAATAGAAATAAATTCCAATGAAGAGATAAATATTCTTGTTTCTGGTTTTAACGAGATGTTAGGAAATATTAAAAATTTAATATTTCAAATTAAAATAAAAGAACAAAGAGCAAAAGAGTATGAAATAGCCCAAATTCAATCGGATTTAGACCTCCTTCAAGCACAGATTAATCCTCATTTTATTCATAACACATTAAATGCAATCTCCATATTATCAATTGAAAAAGGATGCGATGATGTATCAAAAATGATTCGTTCTCTCAATCTTTTACTCAGAGGAAGTATGGACATAAAAAAAAGATATGTAACATTAAAAGAAGAGATATCATATATAAAAGGATATATAGAACTATGTAGATATAGATATGGAACAATATTCACTTTTGAATTTAATTGTCCCCCTGAATACGAATTTAATTTAATTCCCAAATTTATATTACAACCTATTGTAGAGAATGCTTTGTATCATGGGATAATTCCAAAAGACAGTGGAGGAAAGATCGTTATAGATATTTGTAAGATTCAAAATTCAAATGATTTAAATATAAAAGTAACAGACGATGGATTAGGTATAGAAAAGGAAAAATTAAAAACTTTTTTTACCCAAAAAGATGAAACTCATAGAGGCGGTTTTAATCAATTGTCTATGCTCAACATAAAAAAAAGATTGAATCTTTCCTTTGGAAAAAATTATACAATTAATATTTTCAGTGAAATTAATAAGGGAACTACTATTGAATTTAGAATCCCAATATTTACCCATTATAAAAATAAGGAGATGGATATAGATGTATAAAATATTAATTGTTGATGATGAAGCTCCTGCTAGAAGGATGTTAAATTCCATTATAGATTGGAAACATACAAATTTTGAAATTATAGGAGTAGCTTCAAATGGAAAAATGGGAATTGAAAAATATAAAGAGTTAAAACCAGATTGTATTATAACTGATATTCAAATGCCAGTTATGGATGGAATAGAGATGATTGAAGAGATCAGAAAAACTGATAAGAATCAAAAATTTGTAATTTTAAGTTGCCATGAAGATTTTAACTATGCACGTAAAGCTCTCAAGATGGGAGTTACTGACTATTTAATTAAAGATCTCATTACAAAAGAAATTATTTATGAGTTACTTCTTCGTATAAGCGGTGAACTTTACCCTGAAGACGACAATAAGAAATATCTATCTAAAGAAAAACAAAAAACACAAGATCCTGTGGCTGCTACTTTTTCCGAGATTTTAAGACTTAACTCAGGTTTAAAAAATGATCATATAGAATATACAAAAGAAAGTTTTGAGATAAAAAGTCTTTATATGGCAGTATTTGCTATTCGTGTTGATTCTTATGCCAACTCGAACCTCAACTTTGAAGATATGGCTTATATTGCTTTTGAAATAAATAAAATTTTAAAAGAACATAGTGGTGGGAAGTGTTTTTCCATAAATAATAATGGTAAAATTTGTGTATTAGCAGGTTTGAAAGGCAGTTGTAGTAAGGTAGAATCTATGAAAAGTTGTAATAATATATTACAAAAAATAAGAAATACTTTTCTCAAAGTAAAGGATGATAATACTTTTACAATAGGTATAAGTGATTTTTTTTCAGATATAAGTCATTTGAAAAACAACTTAGAGCAAGCAACTAAAGCTATGAAACTCAAATTATTTTTAGGTAACAATAGGAATATATATTATCGTCTTTTTCCAAATAATTTTCTAGAGATCAATCCTAAGATATTAAAATCCAGGATAAAAAATATTAAATCATATTTATTGACAAAAGATGAGGAAAAGATCATGGAGGAATTAGAAAATATTTATCATGAAGGTGTAAATGGTTTTATGCAATACAACTATTTAAAATATGTAAATTCTAAACTTTTTAATGTCTTTATATATGAGATAGATAAAAATGAGATCCCATATAAAGATATATTTAATAAAGATTTTATTCCTATTAATTTTTTAAATAATTTAGAAACTGTAGATGAGATATGTAATTGGTTTAAAAGTATATTTAAAAATATACTAGATTATAAAACAAATAATTCAAAAATATTTTATAGTAAACATATCCATGATACCTTTAAATTGATAAATGAGAACTATGCAGATAATGATCTTAGTCTAACTATGTTAGCCGATCGATTGGCTTTACATAAAGTATATCTTTGTAGAATTTTTAAAGAAGAAACTCAAAAAAATATAAAAGATGTAATCCAGGCAGTTCGTATAGAAAAAGCTAAAGAACTTATTAAATTAAATAAATATAAACTCTATGAGATCGCCAATATGGTAGGATATGCAACGACTCAACAATTAAATATCTATTTTAAAAAAATTGAAGGTGTTTCTCCAAATACTTTTAGAGTAAAAAATTATTAATTAGAGGAAGTGTACTCATGTTTAAAAATATAAAATTTATTGTATATTTTATTTTTTTTGTATTTATAATATCTATTATCTTCTTTTTGATGAAAGAACAAAAAAAAGAAGTTTTAAAAGAATATAATTTAAATAATCTTATAACAAAGGAAGTTTTTTCACTAAAACGTAGTGATGGACATAAGTTAATAGAAAAAACTATTTCAAAAGACTATCCAAATCGTCCTATAAATCCAAAAAAATATCCTAAAACAGATTCAAAATATTGGTTTGATGAGGAGTTTCCTGGATTTAATTTTAAAGATAAACAAAACCTTTCTTCTCCAAAAAAATCTGTTAGAGGAAAAAAGGTTATCTTACTAACTGGTGAAACACACCCATATTGGTCAGCTTTTGAAAGAGGATTTAGACAAATTGCCGATCTATTTGAAATAGAAGTAGAGATATTAAATAGTGATTGGAACATAGATATTCAAGCTTATCAAACAGACGAAGCTATAAAGAAAAATCCTGATATAATTATATTTTGTTCTGTAAATCCAAACTTAGCCATACCTTTATTTAAAAAAATAAAAAAAGCTGGGATTCCACTTTTTGTTGCCAATCAAGTTCCAGCACCAGAAGCTTTCAACGATTTAATTTCTTGGGTAGGCCCAGATGATTGGGGAAACATGCGTTTATTAGCTAGAGCCCTTGCTGATAAATTAAATAAAAAAGGAAACTACGCCGTAATTGGTCATATGCCTGGAACTAATGTATATAATGCTAGAGCTTATGCTCCTATTACAGAACTTGCAAAATATGCTCCAGATATGAAGTTATTAGATCTTCAAACTGCTAACTTAAATCCTGATACTACAAAACAATTGGTATATCAGTGGTTAATAAAGTATGGAGATAAATTAAATGCAATTATAGTCCCTGATGGAAGCACTAGTATAACAGGAGTTCTTAAGGCTCTAGAAATAACAGGAAGAACAGATGTTATAGTAGTTTCTTCTGGACATAGTAAATTAGCATTAGACTATGTCAATTCTGGAAAGTGTTATGCTATAACCTATCAATCTCCAGAATCAGAAGGAGCCATCTCATTATATACTGCAATTAAATGGTATATGGGATATGATATAAAATCTATCCAATATCTAACTCCAGGATTAATTTTTAAAAAAAATGTTAATAATTTTCTTCCAGCAGAATGGTAAAGTAATAATTACTTTACTATATACATAACTTTAAGTTTTAGTTTTTATTAAAAAAAAGAGTTCTTATCTTAAGAGCTCTTTTTTTGCCACCAATTAAAAAATTTTTTGTCGCAGATTTCTCAGATTTAAAACCTATCAACGCAGAGCCACAGAGTGCACTGAGATCCTCAAAGATTTTCTCCGTGAGTCTTTGTGTTCTCTTTTCTTTGTGATGAACTTTTGTTTAACTTTTCTTCTCTTCGTGTTTATTCGTGTTATTCGTGACTAGTTTTTTTCTTTGTTTTTTTCTTTTTCTTGTGTTCATTCGTGCCATTCGTGACTAGTTTTTTTATCTTTTTTCTTTTTCTGTGTAATCTGTGACTAGCTTTTATATTTTGTTTCTAATTCTTGAGAAGAAAGATCATCCCTCTTTTTTTATACTATACAAACTTGGATAGAATTAACGAACCTAGATAAGTAATTCCTGCAAATACTACTGTTACAGAACTTGTTGGAAGATTGAGAATATAGCTTCCGAGTAATCCCACTGATGTAAATATCATACATAAAATTATTGACAATAGTATCATATTTTTAAATTTAACCGTAAATAGCCCTGCAATTGCAGCAGGTAAAGTAAGAAGTGCTATAACCATTACTATTCCTACTATGGTAATCATTAATAATACGGTAAAAGATATAAGCAGTATTAGAAGAGTATTAAAAGCATTGGTATTTAATCCTCTTATTTTTGCAAATTCCTCATCAAAAGCTGTTATAAGAAGCTGATTATAAAAAACTATACTAAAAGCCACTATTATTAGATTCATTCCAGTTATAATTAAAAGATCATCCTTTGTTATCAGAAGAATATTACCAAAAAGATAGCTCATGGGATCAAGATATCCTGGTGTAACAGACATGAATAAGAGTCCTAAAGACATCCCTATCGCCCATATCGCTCCTATTACGGTATCTGTTCTTTCGTCCATTTTGATTTGGGCATAACTTATTATTAAGCCTGCGAATACTGCAAATATTACCGCTCCAATCATTGGAGTTATAAAAGTTAAATTAAAAACAGTTGATAAAAAAAGTGCCATTCCTATTCCACCAAGCACACAGTGACTCACTGCACCTGCTATATAACTCATTCTTTTTACAACTACAAATGATCCTATTATACCAAAAGGTATACTAGAGATAATACCCGCAATAACTGCATATCTGATAAATGTAATATCTGGATTTAATAATGCTGATATAAAATTATTCATGTCTTCCTCCATCAGGGCTATCTGTTTGTATATCATGTCTTACCATGACAGACTCTTTACTATAAGCAGCTGATATAATCTTACTGAAATCAGCGTCTAAAGGGTGTTCTATTATAGTTTTGTTTATACAAAATACTCTATCTGTGATGTTTGTAATAAACCCAGTGTCATGTGTAACTAATATTATCGTCATTGTTTCGGTGAGTTTTTTTAATAGAGCGTTTAAGTTTTTACCTATCTCTACATCAATATTTGATGTGGGTTCGTCAAGAAGCAAAATTTTTGCATTTGTAGCTAACGCTCTGGCTATAAGTGCTCTCTGTTTCTGCCCACCCGACAGATCACTAAAAGGATTATTTTTGTATTTCTGAAGCCCTACCTCTTCTATGCTTTTATTAGCCGATGCTCTATCTTGTTTTGTATAATGACCAAAAGGTTTTATCGTACCTGACAATACAACTTCATAAACTGTAATAGGAAATTTACTATCGAAGTGATTTTGCTGAGGAACATATCCTATTGAAGAGTATTTATAATTTGGTTTTCCATCAATGATTATCTGCCCAGAATTAGGTTTTAAAAGTCCTGCTATCAGTTTTAAAAGAGTTGTTTTTCCTCCGCCGTTAGGACCTACAATTGTTATCAACTGATTTTCTTTTATTCTAATATTTACATTTTCTAGTATTTCAAAATTCCCTCTATACCCGAAATTAAGATTTTTAATTTCAATTTTATAATTATCATTCATTTTTTAAAACTCCTTGTATTTCGTCAGCTATTTTTTTTATATTATTTATATAGTCTGGATTTAGAGGGTTTAGCGTTACTACTTTTCCATTTATAGCCTTAGCTATAGCATTTGCACTTTTTTGTGAAAACTCAGGCTGAACAAATACTATTTTCACGTTGTCCTTTTTTGCATCCTGGATAATTTTTTCAAGAATAGCAGGGACAGGTTCCTTTCCTCCAGTTTCTACGGCTTCTTGATGCAGGCCGTACTCATCTGTAAAGTATCCAAATGAAGGATGATATACAAATATTTTATTTCCTTTATAAGGAGCTAGTTTGTTTTTTAGATACATGTCAAGCTCATCAAGTTCCGTTATTATATTTTCATAGCCTTTTAAATAATCTTCTTTTCCCTGAGGATCTTCTTTTATCAATGCATTATATATGTTTTTTGCCTGAATTTTTACAAGAATCGGCGACATCCATATATGTGGGTCTTCTATGTTTGTATGATGATTGGTTTCATGATCATCGTAATTAGAGTCGTGTGAGTGTTTTTCTAAGTATCTTTTTTTAATACCGGAAGAAGTATCCACAATTTTTGTATTTTTTAGATTTGCTCTTACTTTTTCTAAAAATGTATTTTCAAATGGAACTCCTACAGTAAATAAAATTTTTGCATTACTCAGATCTATAACTTGACCAGGTGTTGGCTCATATGTTGCTGGATTTTTTCCTGGGCTTACTAGTACTTGCACTTTTACTCTATTTCCTCCTATTTTTTCTACAAAATATTTTTGAGGAAGTATACTTGTAAATACTGTTATTTTACCCTCATTTATATTCTCCTCCTCTTTCTTTCCACATCCAACGAATGAAATTGCAGTTAAAGTAACAATAACCATGAGTTTCATTAATGATTTAAACTTTTTATTCATTTATCTCCTCCTTAGCTTTACAAATAATTTATAAAATCTTTAATTGATATTTTACAGAAAATTACAGCTTTGATTTAGATCTGAATAATAATCTGAAAATATTTACTAGCTTCTCTTGTCCTCATTCCTATTCCTCAGAAACAGCTCTATCTTAAAAAAAAATCCCTTCACTATAATATGAAATACGCTTTTCATCCAATTTTTCCTTTTGTAAGTTCTACAGCTGTTTTTTACACACATAACATATTTAAAATTTCATTGAATATTCAAATTTATTACTTTTTGTCTTTATCTTTTCAACTAAATTAAATTCAACTAGATCATTTAAATCTTTTCGACCTGTTTCTTGAGACACTTTATTAATTTTATTGATATATGTATTTATATCTATTGATTTTGAATATCTTAACATGTAATTGATAGCCTTCTCTTGTCTTTTATTCAAACTTAATCCTCTTGTTTGTATCTGATCTAATATAATATCTTTTTGATATTGACGTAAAAAATTACCAGTAACTTTTTTAATACTTTCCATTATTATTTTACTGTAGACTAATATAAAATATGTTGTATCACTTTCAGAATTTTCTGAATCTTTAATCGACTTATAGTAACTTCCTCTACTATCTACTATCATGCTAGATATAGAAAAATATTTAAAAAATGTATAATCATTTTGAAGAAGATACATATAAGTTAACGCTCTTGCTGTTCTTCCATTACCATCATGAAATGGATGAATATATACAAAATAATAATGGAAGATCAAAGCTTTCAAAATTGGATGTATATTTTCATCTTCATGATACAAAAATTTAATTAATCCATCCATCATAGATTGAATATTCTCAGCTAGTGGTGGTGTATGTATTACTTCATTCAATTGATTCAAAACTTCATTTTGATCTACTCTATATTTTATACTTTTATCTTCATCATCTAATGTCCCCTCAGTTACTATTCGATAGATCTCTAAAATAGTTTTTTCTGTTATAGGTTTATTCTTATTTTCCATTACATATTTTAAAGCATAGTAGTTATTTAAAACCATCTTCTCACTTTTATCTTTTGGTTCAATGTTTTCCTCTATCATCTTCTTAGTTTGTTTCTTAGTAGTATGAGCTCCTTCTATCACACTAGATTGATATGCTTCATCCAATAAAGCATCTTGCATAATTTCTTCTTTGATCTCAACTCTGGCATTTTCAAACAAGTTTTTATTAGCAATGTCATCTATCTCTACGATTAATTCTTTCAGCTCTTCAGTTAAAACTACAAAAAGACGTTCCCCTTGTTGATCTAGTAGTGGTAATTTTATACCATTTTCTTTTCTATAATCTTGAACTTCTTTCCAGACTTCACTTATATTAAAACCTTTTTTTATCCTATAAAGAATATCTGTTTTATTCAAATATCGTGGTGAATTATAGTTATCCATATTATTACTCCTCCTCTTCTTTTGACCTCTACTAATAGTATACTACATTTCTACTAGCTTTCTACTAATTATAATGTGGATTATAACAAAAATTTAAAATTAGTGAAGATAGTTTTTTTACTTTAAGTGTCATGATAATATTTTTCTGTATAATTTGTGTAATCTATGACTAAGTTTTTTCTTTTTTTATCTCAAATTTTAAAACCTAAAATCTAAACCTTCTTTTTGCCACCAATCTACACTAATTTACACTGATCTAAAAGATTATACTGCTAGAGCACAGATGCTTTTTTCTTTTTTTGTGTAATCTGTGTAATTTGTGACTAGTTTTTATTTTTTGTTTATGATTTTTCCTATTTGTGGAGATTGGTGCTCATTGGTGGCTAAATCTTTTTCTTTCTTCGTGTCTATTCGTGCCATTCGTGACTAAGTTTTTATTTTTTTATAAAAAAAAGCGATAGAATAAATCTATCGCTTAACTTTTCAAATAAAGAAATTATACAGTTTCGATGTTTGAAGCTTGAGGACCTTTAGCACCTTCAGTGATTTCGAAAGTTACTTCTTCCCCTTCTTTTAAAGTTTTGAATCCTTCTTTGTTGATTTGAGAGAAATGTGCGAAGTAGTCGTTTCCATCTTCAGCTTGGATAAATCCAAATCCTTTATCGTCATTAAACCATTTAACTGTTCCTTTTAACATGTGTGTTACCTCCGTAAAATTTTAATACAGTAAAGCTTTCTCAAAATCCATTCAACTTTAATCCCAGAAGGGCTTCTTACTTAATGAAACTTTTGTTTAACTTCCTGTTACTATAGATATAATACTACATCTGTTATATTTTGTCAAGCATTTTAGTTCTTTAAACTAAAAATAAATTATATCTTTTTATATCATGTTTGTTTAGATGGGCTTTTACATGGAGTCCATCATCTAAATATTCATGCTCTATAACTTTAGTATTTTCCAAAATATAGTTCAACATAGAACCCTCTTCAAATGGAATAACTAGATCTTTAATTTCATAATCTTTCATTATTTTTTTTTCAATCTCTACAATAAGTTCATCTATTCCATCACCACTAAGAGCAGATATAGGAACCGATGTTTCTAAAAGATCACATCCTTCTAAAAGTTTTTCTGGATCTAGTCTATCTTTCTTATTTTGTACTATTAAATATGGAATATCTTGTGCTCCTAGTTCCTTTACTACATTTTTCGTAACCTTTAATTGGTGTTCATATTCATCGTTAGATATATCTACTACATATAATAATAGATCTGCATCTCTTACCTCTTCTAAAGTAGACATAAAAGCATCTACTAGAGTATGGGGTAACTTACTTACAAATCCAACTGTATCTGTAAGTATAAACTCCAAGTTATTTTTTAACTTTACCTTTCTATGAAATGGATCTAGTGTTGCAAATAACATATCTGCAACTGGAGATTCATGTTTACTTTTAATTGGATTATTTATCCTTAAAAAAGTATTCATCAAAGTAGATTTTCCTGCATTTGTATATCCAATTAAAGCCACTGTTTGAAGGTGACTCTTCTTTCTTTTATTTTTTTGAACTTCCCTTTGTTTTTTTAGAGCTTCTATAGATCTTTCTACATCTTTTATTTTTTTGTCGATAGTTCTTCTATCTAACTCTAATTTTTTTTCCCCTAGTCCCCTAGATCCTATTCCCCCAGCTTGTTTAGATAACTGAGTACTTCCTCCTACAATCCTAGGTTTTTCATATCTCATCCTAGCTAACTCAACTTGTAACTTTCCTTCCTTACTCTTGGCTCTATTGGCAAAAATATCTAAGATCAAACTAGTTCTATCTATTATCTCCATATCTAGTTCTGCCTCTAGATTTCTTATCTGTATTCCTGAAAGTTCATCATCTACAAGGAGGATATCAGCGCCGAATCTAGCTGCTAATGCCTTTATCTCACCTATCTTTCCACTTCCTAAATAAGTTCCTGACTCAATTCTATTTTTCTTTTGACTTATTGTATAAACTGTTTCTATCCCTGCTGCATGGGAGAGTTCCTTTAATTCTGCCAAAGAATCTTCTAAAGATACATCACTCTTTCTAGAATATACCTCTATCCCTACAACTATAGCTTTTCCAATAACACTATCTATAAAACCTTTTACTTTTCCTGGTCTTCCCATCTATTACCCCTCTTAAATCTAATTTTTTTATTTTTATTTTTGTTTTTGTTTTTTTCAAATTACTTGTCATCTTCTATTATTATTTTTAATTCCTCATACTCTTCCTTTGTTATCTCACCCTTTACTAATCTCATCTTTAGTCTCTCTAATGGGGTCTCAGATTTTTCAATAAATTCCCCTTCCCTCTTCTTTACAAATCTATAGACTAAGTATAACAATATTATAGGAAAAATGAAACCTGCTACCCCTCTAAATATCATAAATACCCAATAAATTCCCCCTGGAAATCCACCTCTCATCCCATAATCCATCATATGGTTTCCCATCTTACACCTCCATCTAAACCTTTCTCAACGTAAACCAAAACTTTACCCCTCCGTCTACATTTTCTACACCAAATTTTGATCTATGTCTCTCTAATATCCCACTTACTATAGTTAGACCAAGACCTGTCCCACCATATTTTCTATTTCTAGATCTTTCTACCCTATAAAATGCTTTCCAAATATTTTCTAACTGATCTTCTGGAATTGAAGATCCTGTATTTATTATCTCTACCCTGACTATATTATTTTTAGTTTTTAAATTTATCCTAAGTTCCCCATTATCTTCTACATATGATACACCATTACTCAAAATATTATTTACAACTTGCCCTATCTTAAATCTATCTCCTAAGGCTATTATATCTTTTTCTAAATCTAAAATTAATCTTACATTTTTATCTACTAGATCGATCTTATACTTTGAACTTTCCTCAATAATTAAATTAGATAGATCTAATTTTTCCATCTTTATATCTACTATATTTGCCTCTAACTTTATAAGTTTTATAAGTTCATTTAAGAGTAGACTTATATTATTTCCCTCAGACATAATTGTTTTCAAATATTTTTTTCCCTCATCTTTATCTTCAATAAGGTCATAAAAAAGCATCTCAGCATGGGTATTTATAACAGTCACAGGAGTCTTTATCTCATGGGTTACACTAGCAATAAATTCCTTTCTCAGTTCATCTATTTTTTTTCTTTTTTCTACTTCATCTTTTAATTTCATATTAGATAGTCTTAACTGTCCCATATTTTTTTCTAATTCAGAGGAAAGAAAGTTTATATTTCCCCCTAGTTCCTCTAATTCATCCTTACTTTTTATCTTAGCTCTATAGGAAAAATCCATCTTTACCATCTTTTTTATAATAGAGTTTAGAGCTATTATTGGTCTTGTAATTTGAAGGGAAAAGATATAGATAAAAAAAAGTGATCCTATAAGGATAGCTATCCCCTCATAGATATAAAATTCATTTACTATTCCAACGGTACTTCTTATAGAATCCATAGATATCCTAAGAGTTATAAGTTGTCCTGTAGGAAGGAGTTTATAATATTCTAGATGTTCCATCCCCCTATGATCGATCACTCTATTTCCCTCATTATTTTTATCTAATATATATCTATCTACAGTTCTAAAATTTTTATTTAATCGATTGTTATCTCTAGGGTTAAGTTTCATATAAATTTTTCCTTGCTCTAAAGATCTAAGGTTATCCTTATTAATCATATTTATTGTAATATTATATTTTTGTGAATAGGTCTCTAGGTCCTCCTTTGTAGGAATATCTTTAGATATAAGTTCACGAACCTCTTTTATCTGAGCTATCCTCCTATTAGAATAAAAATCTTCTAAAAAGTTATTGTTTATATAGATTCCACCAACTATAACTAGAGATACCAAAGCAAAGGAAAAAATAAATACCTTATGTGTTAATCTTAATCTCATCTCTTAACCACCTCAAACTTATAGCCTACACCTCTGACTGTAGAAATATATTCAGCACTAATTTTTTTTCTCAAGGTTTTTATATGGGTATCTACAGTTCTATAATCTCCATCAAAGGCAAGATCCCATACGTCTGATAATATCTTTTCCCTATTTAGAGCTATACCACTATTTAATATAAGATAGTTTAATAGTTCAAATTCTTTTGGAGATAAATTTATATCTTTTTCCTCTATATATACCCTATGGTTGTTTATATCTAGATCTAAAATTCCATAAGTTTTTCTCTTACCTATCAAGTTTAAAAGTTTTTTCACCCTTGTAATAAGGATCTTTAGACTAAATGGTTTCTTTAGATAATCATTTGCTCCTACCTCTAATCCCTCTACCTCATCATCTTCCTCAGATTTTGCTGTAAGCATTAATATTGGTAGATTAGATTCCAATCTTATTCTCTTTAAAACTTCTATCCCACTTATTTTTGGAATCATCCAGTCTAATACAACTAGATCTATCTTTTCACTATAAAATATATCCATAGCTTCTGCTCCATCACAAGCTTCTAATACTTCAAATTTATTTATTTCCAACATTTTCTTAATTACTTTTCTTATATTCTCCTCATCTTCTACAACTAATATCTTCATATCTCCCCCTGTTCTATCAAATCATAAGAATAATTTTTTAACATAAAAACTTTATCAATAAAAAAGAGATAAAGAGTTACACAGAGAAAACCTTAAAACTGTTTTTGCCACCGATTACTCAGTTTTCAATAAAGATCTAAGTTCTATAACCTAAACCTTTTTTGTCACTAATTGCACGAAAATAAAAGATTATACTGCTATAACACAGAAGTCTATAACCTTTTTTATTTCTTCGTGTTCATTCGTGTCATTCGTGACTAAGTTTTTATTTTTCATAAATTTAAAGTCTATAACCTTTTTTTTGCCACCGATCTACACTAATTTACACTGATCTAAAAGGTTATACTGCTAAAGCACAGATGCTTTTTTCTTTTTCTTCGTGTTCATTCGTGCCATTCGTGACTAAGTCTTTTTCTTTTTTTATCTCAGATTTTAAAATCTAAAATCCAAACCTTTTTTTGCCACCAATCACCACCAATTTAAAAGATTATACTACTACAGCACAGATGCTTTTTTCCTATTCGTGAAGATCGGTGTCCATTAGTGGCTAAGTTTTTTTATTTTTCTTCGTGTCTATTCGTGTTATTCGTGACTGGTTTTTATTTTTTTCTGTGTAATCTGTGTAATCTGTGACTAATTCTTTTCCTTTGTATCTATCTTTTCTCTATCCGTGAAGATTGGTGCTCATTGGTGGCTAAGTTTTTTCTTTTTCTTCGTGTTCATTCGTGACTAAGTTTTCTTATATTTTAATTATCTCATTTAATTATGAAATTAATGTGAAGACAGTTTTTATTCCAACTTCTCCTACCATCCATAGATTTTTTATATTTTTTACTATAAACTCGTAAAATTCAGAATCTATACAAAAAGCTATCCCTAAAAATAAAAGTAAAAAAGACCCTGTTGGCCTTATTAATTTTTCCTCTTTTCGCTTATTCAATCCAAGGAGTACAAATCCAAAAATAAAAAATAAAGTTGTTTCCTCTATAGATTTACTCAGTCCAATAGCTATCACAAATGAAATTATAGTAAATAAGATAAATAAAAATATACTTTTTTGTTTTCTCACCTTTCTATTTAGTATTGGAATATGTAAAAGTGCACTTCCCTTCCAACCTTTAGGAAATAGATCATAGAGAAAATGTATCCCCATCCCTATTGAAAATCCCATTATAAAATACCTAAACCCAACTTCTTTTTCCCTTCCAAACCCTAAAAAACTACTTTGTTTATTTAAATATATATATATAAAGAAAAATATAATCAAAGGACTATGTGTAAGAATAGACCTATGTTTTAACTTTAATTTAAAATCCCAATCAGGATATTTTATCCCTATAAATATAGAGAACAATCCCAAGACTAAACCTATTGTATCTATTGCTGTAAAATTTAAACTTTGCATCTTTTCTTCTCCTATATCTTTTATAAATTATATATTCTTAATCTTCATTTAATCTCTTTATTATACCACAAAAAAAAAGTAAAAAATCTAAACCTCTATCTAATTAATAGAAAGATTAAAAAAAATTAATTTTTTTAAACTTTTTTCCCCTAAGTAACGTCTGATAGTTATAAGCAAATGAAAATGATAGTTCTTTTCATTTCTTTCTTTCCTTAAGATCTCTTAGTTGTGTGACTATTACAACTAGGAGGTTTTTTTATTTTTAAATATACAAAAAACCTATAAATTTTGACAATTTTTCTAATGTCTAGTTTACAGGTTACAATATAGCTTTTAATTATTTTTTTAAACTTAAATTTATACTATCTGTTATTTTAAATTTTCTTTATATAATTTAAAATTTCATTTACATACTTTAGAAAATCCTCTCGTCCTTTTTCTACAATAAACTTAATAATTTCTAATTCTACCTCTTGATATTCATGTATAACTACATTTCTAAATCCTACCATTTTTTCCATAAGCTTAGATATATCTTCTGTTATAACATTATTTTCTTTTAGTAAAGTAAACGAATCTCTACTAGATTTTGGTATTCCAAAAGCTAATTTTGAACACAAGTACATAGAAAGATCTATAGATTGCTGACAAGCTCTTTGAATATTTAAAACTATTGCATCTTGATATAGATAATCATTTAATCTCTCTATATCTCCACCATAGATTTCGTCTATTCTTTGAACACATCTTTCAATACTCTCTATTTTAGTTAATATCACTCTTTCCACTAAATACACTCCCCCTCTTATAGATTTCATCTATAACTATCTTTCTATCTTCTTCAAAAACTAAATATTTAGCTAGTATCTTATATTCTAATAGATCATTTTTTTCGTTGTCTAAACAATATATCAATCTTCCATTAGTTATTATTTCTGCTTGAAAGTTCAAATTAGATTTATTGAAATCTATAATATCTACTTTTTTTTCTAAAATCTTTTCTAGTTCACATATATAATCTAATTTATCAGAAAAATTTAAATCTCCTATAACTGCTATATCTATATCGCTCTCTTCCCTTAACTCTTTCCTTATAATAGATCCAAATATATATACTCCATCTATTTTTTTTATTTTTTCTTTAAAATATTTTTTTATCTTCTCTATATAATTTTGAACATCCTCTTCATATACAAATTGATTAATTTCTCTCATTTTAAACCTCCTTGCGAAGTTTTATGTTTTTGTTATAAAACTAATAGTTACTTTAGATGTCAAAAATAATTTAGTCCATATAAAAGACTAAAGATCCATCAAAAGGACTAATTTTGCCCTAAAATCATAGTAAAATTACAGTAATTCAGATTAATTTTATTCTTTAAAGATAGATTTTCTTCGTGTAAATTTGTGCAATTCGTGACTAGGTTTTCTCTTTTTTCTTGGTTAAAATCTGCCTCTATCTGCGTAATCTGTGACAAAAACGTTTTAAAGAATATCAATTTCTCCTAAATTTACTAAATCTTCTCTTATTTGCTTTCTAAGCCCCCTCTAAAAACTTTTCCTTGTGTTTATACATTTAGAAGAAATCTACCCCCTAGAATAAAGTCTTCAAACCATTGGTACTATTAGGATTGAAAGGCAAAAAATCAAAAATATTAAAAAGTAGCCTTAGAGGTATCAGAAATAGCCTTAAGAGGGTACTCAGTGGCCTTATTTTATGCCAAAATTACAGTAATTCAAGATCTTAGTTATAATCTAGTCGATCTTCATAATCCCTATATCTTTCTTCTCCTAATATCTCCATCATCTCAACATTAGAATAGATTACACCTTTTTTATCTATATATTCTTCTATCTCTTTTATCTCTTTTTTAGTAAATCCATAATATTTTAATAACTTAGGAGAAGCTGAGTTTATCTTTAATTTATTTACCTTTCCTCCCTCTCCTACTACTATACTCTTAGATAGTTTTTCTACACTTTTTTCTCCTATCCCACTTATCCTAACTAACTCTTCTAATTTTTTTACCTTTCCTACTACCTCTTTATATTCAAATACTTTTGTAGCAATACTAAGACTTATTCCTGCTTTTAGATAATCTTCTAGCTTAGCACTATTAATATTTAATTTTTCCCCTATCTCTTCACTACTATAGATAATTTCTTTTTTTAATTCTACAACTTTTTTTTCAGGTCTTATCTTGTTATAGACAAAACTTGTAGTTAGTATGACAATAATTATAATAAACAATTTTATATTTTGATTCACTCTATCCACCCCTTACATTAAACCTAAACCATGTTCTGTTAATTTTTTTCTTTTCTATAAATCTAAATTCTAAAATCTTTTTTTGTCGCATAACTGAAACTTAGAGTTATAAATATAACTCTGTAGTTGAACTTAGTCAGATGCATGAGATTGTTATGAAATTACAGTGTCATCATTCCTGTAGATTTCTCAGATCTTCTCAGATTTTAAAAACTAAAATCTAAACCTTCTTTTTGCCACTAAAGGTATACGAATATTAATTTACACAGATCTAAAAGATTATACTACTAGAGCACAGAAGCTTTTTTCCATTCGTGGAGATTGGTGCTCATTGGTGGCTAAGTCTTTTCTTTTTCTTCATGTTCATTCGTGCCAATCGTGAGTAAGTTTTTTATTTTTTATTTAAATAATTCTAGTTTTTTAGGTAACCTTTCCCTCATCTCCCTTACATAAGCTATGGGTTCTTTAGGACTTACTATCCTCTTTATCTTATCTATATTTAAATCTTGAGTTATTATAGATTTAGTTATTGCTCCTCCACCTAACCCTAAAGTAGATTGGTTTTCCTCTATCATCTCAATATTAAATATTGACTCTGTTCCCTCAATTGCAAATCCAAGATTTTCTCCCCATTCAAGACTATTTTTTTGTCTATACATATAGTAAGGTTTCATCTTTTTTTCCTCTGTTATCTCAAATAGTTTTTTTTCTATCTTTTCATAGTCAAGAGGTATAGGGTTTTGAATATCTTTAAATAAAATAGAAGCTTTTTTTAATGCAAGTACATGGGTTGTTAAATTTTCAGTAGGATATTTTTTTAATTCATCTAGTGTGTATAATATATCCTCTGTTGTTTCCCCTGGTAGTCCTAAGATCAGATCCATATTTATTATAAGACCTATTTTTTTTGCATAATCAAACATCTCATCAAATCTTTTTCTATCCAATGGACGATTTAGTTTTTCTAAAATTTTTAGATTAAATGTTTGAGGATTTAAACTTATCCTCTCAACACCAAAACTTTTCATTATATCTAATTTTTTAAAGGTAAGTGTATCTACCCTTCCTGCTTCTAAAGTAAATTCCTTTAGATAAGTTAGATCTATATTTTCATTTACCGATCTTAATACCCTTTCCATATCTACTTCTGTAAGGATACTAGGAGTTCCTCCCCCAATATATATAGATTCAATTTTATTTGGATTCTCCTTTAAAAACTCCCCTGTAAGAACGATCTCATCAATAAGGGTATCTACAAATTCATTGTAATATTTTCCTATTGTCCCCTTCATCTCATATGAAGCAAAGGAACAATACCTACATTTGGTAGGACAATATGGTATCCCTATATACATATTTATATGATCTCTATTTAAGAAGTTCATCTCTTTTTTTACTACATCTATCAGTAACTTTATTTTTTTAGGAGTTACTAGATATAGCTCTCTTAGTAATTTTTCTATCTCTTCATAGGTATATGATAGATTTAAAAATCTTCTCACTAACTTTGTAGGTCTGACTCCAATGAGTCCCCCCCAAGGATATTTTTTATCCATTAATTTTAAAAGACCAACCTTACACATAACCAATCTCTGATCCTCAAGTTTATCTAAATGATTTTCATATGAAAATATAATTTTTTTTCCAAAAACCTCTAACTCTAGCTCTAAATTTTTATCACAACCTATCTCTGTAATAGTTATCTCTTCATCTACTAACTCAGGTATAAGGATCCTAATAAATTCCTTTAGATTATTTTTTTTTATCTCAAAATTTACTTTAATATTTTCCATCTTTAACTTTCCTCTCTTAGGTACAATCTCTTTTTTTATTTTTTATTGTAATCTTTTTTTAATCTCATCTCTAGTTATAAGATTTTTTTGAAATAGATCTTCTAAAGATCTATCCATAGTTATCATTCCAAATCTAGCTCCTGTCTGTAAAACAGATTGTATTTGATGGATCTTTCCTTCCCTTATAAGGTTTCCTATAGCAGGAGTTCCAACTAATATTTCTAAGGCTACCCTTCGTCCCTTTCCATTTTTTAGAGGTATCAATTGTTGAGCTATTACTCCCCTTAGAGAGGTAGAAAGTTGAGATCTAATCTGTGCTTGCCTCTCCCTTGGAAATACATCTATTATTCTATCTATTGTTTTTGATGCACTATTTGTATGAAGAGTTCCAAAAACCAAATGACCTGTTTCAGCTGCTGTGATTGCTGCTTCTATAGTTTCTAAATCTCTCATCTCTCCTACAAGGATTACATCTGGATCCTGTCTAAGAATATATTTTAATGCCGTTTTAAAGGAATCTGTATCGGCTCTTATCTCCCTTTGTTCTACTACACTTTTTTTATGACTATGAAGATATTCTATAGGATCTTCTATAGTTATTATATGATACGCTTTTTCATTATTTATCTTATCTATCATAGCTGCTAAGGTAGTTGTTTTTCCACTTCCTGTAGGTCCTGTAACTAAAACCAATCCATTTTTATATTCTGTAAATTGTTTTAAAGTCTCAGGTAGATTTAACTCTTCAAAACTTGAAATTGTTGTACTTAATACCCTTATAGTTATTCCAATAGTTCCCCTTTGCATATGTATATTTGCTCTATATCTTCCAAGACCTGCAACTCCAAATGCAAAATCATACTCGAGATCTTTTTTAAATTGTACATATTGATCCTCTGAAAGGATCTCCTCTGCTAATTTTTTTAAAACAGCAGGCATCAACTTTTCAAAATCTCCAGTATCTAATAGTTCTCCATCTATTCTAATCATAGGCGGTCTTCCTGCTACAAAATGAATATCTGATCCTCCAACCTCGTTTGCCTTTTCCAAAACTTTTCTTAGTTCCATAAAATCTCCCCTATTTCAACTTATATTGTTCGTAATTTTCATAATTATCTTTTAACGAACCTATAAAAAAACCATTATTTTTTAAAATTATTTTTTTTGATCCCTCATTATTAGTACCACAAGATACCCTTATATCCTCTATCCTTAGTTCTTTAGCTTTTTTAATTCCTAACTCTAAGATCTTTGTTCCATATCCTAAAAATCTTTTTTTTAAAGGTATATCATAACTTATATTTCCATGAATAGGTATACTCCTATGTCTTATCTTTATCATTCCACAAATATTTTTCTTATCTATAAGCCAATATTCAGTGGTAGGAACATCTCCACTAGGGAGATCTATCCCCAAACTTAGTTCCTCTAACCTTTTTAAATATCTGTCAAAATCATCTATACCTTCCATATATGAATAATACAAGAGATCACAATCTTTTTTATATTCTAATATTATTTTTTTAAATTCTTTTTCAAATTTTTTTACAGGTAGTATTAATTCTATATATAACCACCCTCCTTTTTTTTTTCTCAATTTTATTTTTTCTTACAATTAAAAACAAGGAACTACTTCCTTGTTTTATTTTTTAACTTCTATTATTTTTATTCTAAAAAAAAATTAATTTTCCTTTAAATCTATAGATATGAATTTTCTTTATCAAGGTGATTTTGAACATAATCCTTTATCCCCTCTTCTAATGTATGGAATTTTTCTGTATATCCAACTGCTCTTAATTTTTTCATCTCTGCACAAGTATAATATTGATACCTACCTCTAAGATCTTCTGGCATAGGTACATATTCTATAACTTTTGAAGCTTCGATAGAATAATCATTTTCACTAGCTCTTATTGTATTTATCGCAAGATCTTTAAAACTTCTAGCAATTCCTGTTCCTATATTATATATTCCAGATTTGCCCTCACTCTCTAAGAAAAAGTTTAATACCTTTACTACATCTTTTATATAAACAAAGTCCCTTAACTGTCCCCCATCTTCATATTCATCCTTATGAGATTTAAATAGTTTTACTGAACCATCTTTTTTATATTGATTGAATGTATGAAATACCATAGATGCCATCCTATCCTTATGATACTCTTGGGGACCATAGACATTAAAAAACTTTATTCCAACCCATTGTTTTGGAGTTTCCTCTTGCTTTAATGCCCAGTCATCAAAGAATTTTTTTGAATATCCATATTTATTTAATGGTTTTAATTTTTTTAATTCCTCTGGAGTTACATCGTCATCATATCCTAACTCTCCTATTCCATAAGTGGCAGCAGACGAAGCATAGATAAAGTTTATATCCTTCTCTGAACAAAACTTCCACAATTTTTTTGTATATCCATAGTTATTATCCATAAGAAAATCCATATCTGTTTCAGTAGTTGCAGAACAAGCTCCCATATGAACTACCCCTGTTATTTTTTTTGCATTTTCCTCTACGCTCAACCATTCAAATAGATCATCTTTATTTACCCAATCATAATAATCTCTGTCCCTGATATTTAACCATTTTTCCTCTTTTTCCAATTCACCACATAATATAATATCATTTTTCCCACATCTATTTAATTCCCAAGTTAATGCACTAGCAATAAATCCACATGCTCCTGTAATAAGTATCATAATTTTTTCCTCCAATTATTTTAGATTTTTCTATAACTTAATTTTATCATAATTATATATATATGAGCAAGAACTCTCCTTTATTTTCAATCCTTTTTAGAATATAGCTAATAAAATAATATCTAAAAAATAAAATATTAGATTTTTCGAATATTTGACACAAAATATTTATTATGCTAATATTACTTAAAGATTTTATAAACAATATATTCAGGAGGGGTTTTTAATGAGTAAAGTTATATATACTAATGAAGCTAGTTTCGATGGTGTTATTAAAGATGGAATTGTTTTAGTTGATTTTTATGCTGACTGGTGTGGTCCTTGTAAGATGTTAGGTCCAATATTAGAGGAATTATCTGAAGAAGTTACTGCTAGCATCGTAAAGGTAAATGTCGATGATAATCCAGGTTTATCTCAAAGATATGGTGTTAGAAGTATCCCTACTATGATTGCTTTTAAAGATGGAGAAGTTGTAGATCAAATAATAGGTTTAGTTCAAAAAAGTGCTTTATTAGAAAAATTAAATTCATACTAAAACTAAGGATCTTCGGGTCCTTTTTTTTTTGTATTTTTTTATAGTTAAAATCCTAAAGATTTATGTTATACTTTACTTAATTATAATAAAAAAATTTGCTTTAAATTGAGGAGAAATATATTATGAAAAATTTAAATTCAAAGTTTATTGCTATCCTTTTATTTTGTCTTGTTCAAACTTCATTTGGTTCAAACAATCTAAATAGCGGTAGCTCTTCTAGTGAAAACAATCTTATTTCAAATGATAATGCTGCTATCTCTAGTCAAAGTTTGGTTATCGATACAAAAAATGATACTCTAACTGCTGATGGTGGGGTAAAATTTCAATATGAAGGTTTAAAACTCCAAGCCTTTGGATTTAAAAGAGATAAGGAATCAAATATGGTTACTGCCCTTGGTGATGTTAGAATTGAACTTGGTGATGGAAATAATAAAGCCAGGATAGATTCTCCTAAAACTCTCCTTTATCTAGACGATAAGATCTTAAAATATTATGACAGTACATCTTATATTGAAGTTGGTTCTGCAACTAATGCTCTAGCTCCCAATGACAAGATATATTTTGGTGGAGAGGAAGGAATATATGAAAATGATCTCTTTACTCTAAAAAATGCTTGGTTTACAACTGACTTTAATTTTTTAAATACTGGAGACTATAAAGATGCTGGATATCATCTTAAGACTAAAGAGATCGAAGTTATACCAGATAACAAAGCTGTATTTCACGATGTAAATCTATATATAGGTGACTCAAATGTTGCTTGGTTTCCTTGGTATGCTGTAAATATAAGACAAGGTTCAAAAGTTCCTTTATTTCCTGTTTGGGGAAATGATACTGACTATGGTTTCTATATTTCTAGTGGGGTAAACTATGGAGATAATGACAGTAAATATTTTAAAGGTGGGATAGCGCCTAAATTTTCAGATAAGTTGGGACTCTTAGTTGGAAGATTTGAAAACTGGTACGATCTAGGGGATTATGGAAAGGGACTCGTTACTGCAGATGATCTTTTAGTAGTGAAAAAAGATAGCTCTATCGATAATCGATGGGATCTTACTGGAAATCATGAATATACAAATGATAATGGTTTTTTAAAATTAAATTTTCAAAGTACAACGGTAAATCAAATAAGTTCTTTAGAAGATTATAGAGATGATTTAGAAGATGATGGTTATTACGATGATAAAGACAGAGATGATGGTGACGCCATTAGTTTTGTAACTCTTGATTCTGAATTTAAAGATATTGGAAAACGAAAAGATATCACAGTCAATGCTAAAGTAAAATTATTAGCTGGTGGGGAAGATGCATATGAGCAACTAGTTGATGATCAGATGGATGACGCTTCCTTTGGTACTGAGTTAGATCATAAACTATATACAGCACTTGATTTTACAAAAGATAATGAAGATTATACTGTATCTACCTACTACGATTATTTAAAAGATCTAGATCCTGGTTCTACATCTGATGAAGATGACGATCAATCTAGAAGGGAAAATTTTGGTTTTGCATTTAATCTAAAAGATTCAAAAATAAATTTTTCTTACGACCATAAAAGTGGAGACAAATTTAGAAAACTTAGATCTTGGGAGCGTTTTCCAGATCTAGATGACATTACAGATATTGAATATATCCCTTGGTCTGTATCTCTATACGATACCGATGATAGTGATAAAATCAAATTGTCCCTTGGAGAATATAGTTTAGCTGACGCTACATATAAGATTAAATTTGATAGTGAGAGATCTGAAAAGGAATTAAATACAGATAATGATTCTTTTAGAGAACTTGGAATTTCAAATAATGCTAATTTTAATACAAGAGATCAACAATATAACAAGGAAGAAAATATAGTTTTTAGTAAAAATAAGGAAGATAAAGTCGCTACAGAATTTTTATATAATCAATATAGATTAGAACTAACATCTGGTAAAACTCGAGAGGAAAGTTGGGATAGAGAAGGGATATATAATTACGATAATTTCGAGGAAAACGACGCCTATAATATCTATATAAATGAATCTGATTTTGCCCAAATCGAACTTGAAGATAAAAAATTAAATCTAGGATCTTTAGGTAGTTTAGGATTGAAATATAATCTAAGATATGATGACTATACTGGTGGTTATGATTCTGAGTATGGTAGTAATAATGGTGGAGACTCATCTCTTAGAAACCAATTTAATATCCAACATAAGATTACTTTTTTGGATAATACAAGTAACTTCTTTAGAGATATCGATCTAAAATTAGACAATGAATTTAATTATTTCAATCAATCATATTCCTATGATAATGGAAGTAGAGACGGCGACTCTGAATATAACGGAGAGGTAAGATTAAAAAATAAAGATACTATAGATGAATTTAAAGATAAGATAACACTTGAACTTGGAAATACTAAAACTATCTATAATGTTGGATATAAACAAAGTTATGATGGATATGATAGCGACGTAAAAAATGAAGAGTTATTTAATAATAGCATCGATTTTTTAGTCAACGATAAGAAAAAATTAAACTTATACTATGATCTAGATAAAAGATATACCAGGGGAGAACTTAGCTCTAGCGGATATACTTTTGACGATGAATATAACGATCTAACAAATAGTAAATTTGGTGGTAGTTACTATCTCAACGACAACTATAGATTATATTATAGTCATGAAACAATCGATTATACTCTAAAACAAAATGGAATTTTTGATATAACAGATATTAATTATAATAAAAATGCTAATGCTAGTGCCGATGAAGATGTATCGGAAGATACCTATGGACTTGAGATAAAAAATGATTTAGATATCTATAACTTTACATATACCCATGCCTCAGATGAAAGAACCGATGATGATACAGAAACTTTTGATATTAAAAATGATGTTTTTGGAGTTAGTTATTTAAATGGGGGAGATGTTGAACATTATTATAGCGGTACCTATGGTATCTATAAATATGGACCTTCAGATGATCTAGAAGATTATTCTGTAGATCAAATATCATTTAAATATGAGTATAGAGATAAAAGATTTACTGAAAAAGAATTAAAAAGTTACGCTGCCTCTGAATATAATAAAGATTCATCAGAGATTAGTGCAGTTGAGATAAGCAGGATAAAACAAATTTTAAATGAGAGAAATGACAATCAATTAGATTTTAATTTAACTTCAATTATGTCTCAAGAGATGAGTACTCCTGAATATAAAAGATATTTTAAACTTTCACTTATGACAGAAGTTCATAGGGAAGCTTATAGACAAAACAATGATTTTTTTGAAAGTATGAAGGAACTAGAAGCCGATATCTATGGTTCATATAAAAGAATTGGTATAGGTTATACATATCGTGAGGAAGCAGACTTTGATAGTAACTACGTGCGAGATGTAACTGACAGAGAAAATGAATTTAGACTTAAAGCTGGTATAGGAAAACCTAGTCAAGGATGGAATGTAAAATTAACATATAAAACTGACCTTGATGATGAAGATGAATATGGTATCTATCTTGGAAAAGAGATGGGATACTATGAATGGGCTATTGGATATACCAAAGATTACGACAGTTCCGACGATACATATGAAGATTCTTTAGCTATACAGTTTACCTTACTTACATTCCCAGACAGTTCTATCTTCGGAGTTGGATACAACGACGATAATGGTAGTATGAGTCCACAAATTTGGTCTGGTAGTGGTGTAGAGATTGAAGATCCAGATACTTTATAGAGTTTTTGACATTTTAAACCATGTGTGTTAGAATTGCTAGATAACAATAATGATGTTTCAGCGGGAGTTAAGACTATGAGATTACTTACCACCACAACAAATACTTTTATTTAGATTTGTAAATATACAAATCTTATTTCTTTTGTAAAAATATAAGTTTTGTATCTGTCTGGAATGAAAAAATATTTAACCCATCTAGATGATACTCTAGGTGGGTTCTTTTTTTAGAAAAAAATTTAAATTGTATATATAATACTGAGGAGTGATGTAAAGATGATTAAGATAACTTTACCAAGTGGGGATATCAAAGAATTTGATAGCCCAGTAAACATGTTTCAAATTGCCAAAAGTATAAGTAATTCATTAGCTAAAAATGCTGTGGCAGCTAAGATCGATGGAAAATTATTAGAGATGAGTACAATAGTTTCTGAAGATGCTTCTGTAGAACTTATAATGCCAAATAGTGAAGAGGGGATAGAAGTAATTAGACATTCCACTGCACATCTTATGGCTCAAGCTGTAATCAGACTTTTCCCTGAAACTAAAGTAGCTATAGGTCCATCTATCGAATATGGTTTCTATTATGACTTTGATCCAAAGGAACAATTTACAGAAGATGATCTAGTTAAGATCGAAGCTGAGATGAAAAAAATAGTTAAGGAAGATATAAAAATTACAAAGGAAGAGATCTCAAAGGAAGACGCAATAAAAAGATTTAAAGAAGCAGGAGAAGATTATAAAGTTGAGATCATTACCGACATTGCAGTAGGAGCTCTTACTTTATATACTCAAGGTGAATTCACAGATCTATGTCTTGGACCACATGTTCCTTCTACTAAATATTTAAAATCATTTAAACTTATGTCGGTAGCTGGAGCTTATTGGAGGGGAGATTCTTCTAACAAGATGTTACAAAGAATCTACGGTATAGCCTTTGATTCAGATAAAGCATTAAAACTTCATCTAAAATTTTTAGAGGAAGCTGAGAAAAGAGATCATAGAAAATTAGGTAAGGAATTAGATCTATTCTTTATGAGTGAATATGGTCCGGGATTCCCTTTCTGGTTACCAAAAGGAATGGAGATCAGAAATGTTTTAGAGGATCTTTGGAAATCAGAACATAGAAAAGCTGGATATGAAGAGATCAAAACTCCTATCATGTTAAACAAAGATTTATGGGAAACTTCTGGTCATTGGTTTAACTACAAGGAAAATATGTATCTTTCAGAGGTAGACAAGCATGAATTTGCTATAAAGCCTATGAACTGTCCTGGTGGAATATTAGTTTACAAAAATAATTTACACTCTTATAAAGATTTTCCAATTAGAACTGGGGAACTAGGTCTAGTACATAGACATGAATATTCTGGTGCACTTCACGGATTATTTAGAGTTAGAAACTTTACACAAGATGATGCTCATATCTTTATGACTCCTGATCAAGTTGAAGAGGAGATCATCGGAGTTATTAAATTAATAGATAAGTTCTACAATAAATTATTTGGTTTTGAATATAGTATCGAACTATCAACTAAACCTGAAAAAGCTATTGGATCAGATGAGATCTGGGAAAAAGCTGAGTCTGCACTAGAGGGTGCTATGAAAAAAATTGGATTAGATTATAAATTAAATCCAGGAGACGGAGCATTTTATGGTCCTAAATTAGACTTTAAAATCAAAGATTGTTTAGGTAGACAATGGCAATGTGGAACTATCCAACTTGACTTTAACCTTCCTGAAAGATTTGATATGAACTATATCGGAGAAGATGGGGAAAAACATAGACCAGTTATGATCCATAGGGTAGTTTATGGTTCTGTTGAAAGATTTATTGGAATCTTAATCGAACATTTTGCAGGGGCATTCCCACTATGGTTAGCTCCTACACAAGTGAAATTACTTACTCTAAACGATGAAGTAGTTCCTTATGCTAAAGAAGTTATGGAACAATTAGCTAAGGTTGGAATCAGATGTGAACTAGATGACAGAGCAGAAAAAATAGGATATAAGATCAGAGAAGCAAATGCTAAATTTAAAATTCCTGTACAACTTATCCTAGGAAAAACTGAAGCTGAAGCTGGTGAAGTAAATGTTAGAAGATTTGGTTCAAAAGATCAAGAAACTATGAAATTAGAAGACTTTATTGCTATAGTAGTAGAGGAATCAAAAATAAAATTTGATAGATAAATTTTAAAAATAATAAATATAAATATAAAAGGAAGATGCATTTGCATCTTCCTTTCTACTTTTCCCACTCTGCTGTCATCTTTAATCTTTTTATACCTTTTTTTATAGATCTAGCTTTAAACATACTAATTCCTCTTATCTCCATCAACTCTTCCTCTGTTAGATCTAAGATCTTAGATAGATTACCATATTTAGTAATTATCTTATCAGTATCTTTTCTAGTTATCCTTGTAATTTTATTTAATATCCTATAACCTTTAGTATCAAGTTCCATATCTAAAGTTGCTGCCGTTCTACTATATCCTAAGGCCTCTGCTATATTTTCTGTCTCTAAAAGTTCTAAATCTCCAAGTTGGAAAAGTTTTTCCTTTACTTCTGCTGCTCCAAACTCCTCTTCCCCTATATTTATATAATCTCTTATAAAATTCTCCTCTTCCTTTAAAACTCCTTTGAATAATTCTTCTAACTGGATCTCTAAAAATTTACCTTCTGATCCTAGTTCTATTATTGCATGTTCTACCTCTACCCTTATCCTTACTAACATCTCAAAACGTTGAACAACTATCATAACCTCTGAAAGAGTTACCATTCCATCAAACTCTAAAAGAGTTATATTTCGAAGAGCCCTATCTAAAACATGTTTATATCTTTCAAAAGTTTTCATAGCTTGACTAGCTTCGATCATTAGATCCCCTAAATTTTTTACCTTATATCTAAAATCTCCCTTGTAGAGGGTGATCCTATTTCTTCTTTCTGAGATAGCTATAACTAAATTATTTGTTTGCTTTGCTACCCTTTGTGCAGATCTATGTCTAGTTCCACTCTCATTTGTTTGAAATGATTTGTCTGGTTGAAGGTGTACATTGGCATATTTTATTTTTGTAGCATTTTCATCTAATATAATAGCCCCGTCCATCTTGGATAATTCATGGAGTCTCTGGGGAGTAAAACTACAATTTAATTCAAATCCACCATCTATAAGATCTCCCAAAGTATCTTTAACTTCTAAAACTACCAAAGCACCAGTTCCAGCATCTAAGATATTATCTAACCCTTCTCTAAATATTGTTCCAGGGGTTATCTGGGAAAATATTTCCTTTAAATTATACTCCATAATTATTTCATCCTTTCTGCAAGTTCTGCTAAATTTTTCAAGTATATCATCTTTAAATTATACTTATTATTTTCAATCTCTTTTTTATTAGAGTATGGTAGATACACTCCTGAAAATCCTAATTTTTCCAACTCTTTTAATCTTTTATCTACAAAAGATACCTTTCTTATCTCACCACGTAAACCAAGTTCCCCAATGGCTGCTATCTTTTGACTGATCTCTATTCCCTTTGTTATCGAGATCATAGCCATAACTACTCCTAGATCTGCTGCTCCATCATAGATCTTTATTCCCCCTGGAATATTTACAAAAACATCCTTTGAAGATAAGTTTAACCCAATCTTTTTTTCCATAACAGCGTTGAGGATCTGGATCCTATTTCTATCAAATCCTTGGACTACCCTCTTTGGAATTCCAAAGGGTGATTCATTTACCAAAGTTTGAACTTCTAATAAGAATATCTTTGTTCCTTCTAATACTGGAACAACTATACTTCCCAAATTTTTTTCATCTCTCTCACTGAGGAAAAATTCCGAAGGATTCTTTACCTCTACCATTCCTTTTTCTTCCATATTAAATATTCCAAGTTCATTTGTAGATCCAAATCTATTTTTTAAACTTCGTAAGATCCTATAAAAAAGTCCCTCTTGTCCCTCAAATTGCAATACCGAATCCACCATATGTTCTAGTAGTTTTGGTCCTGCTACCTTTCCATCTTTAGTTATATGTCCTACCAAAAAAAAAGATATATCATGGGTCTTAGCTAACTCTACAATCTTTAGGGTACACTCCCTTATCTGAGTTGTAGTTCCTGGAATAGAATCAAAGTTTGAACTATATAAAGTTTGTATAGAATCTACAACAACTACCCTTGGTTTTTTCCTAATAACATAGTCATAGATAGATTCCATCTCTGTCTCAGACATAATAGATATATTATCTCCAGATAAGCCAAGTCTATCTCCCCTATGTTTTACCTGAGATGGAGATTCCTCTCCAGATATATACAAAACTTCTCCATACTGAGAATATTGATCAACTGCTTGTAAGAGTAAAGTAGATTTTCCAATTCCTGGATTACCTGTCAAAAGAACTACTGCTCCCTTTACGAGTCCCCCTCCCAATACCCTATCAAATTCATTAAATTTTGTAGTATATCTAAAATTTTCTTCTACTTCTACATCTTTAAAACTAACTACCCTTGTATTTTTTATTTTTTTCTTTACACTACTCTTAGAAGATCCGCTACTAACCTCTTCTTCTAATGTTCCCCAGCTATCACATTCTGGACATTTTCCCAACCACTTAGAAGATTCATAGCCACAGTTTGAACATATATATATTGTTTTTAATTTAGCCATGAACTTACTCCTTTATTTTATTTTTGTTTTTCCTCTTCATCCCTTATCTTTTTTGCTCTTTTCTTTACATCTTCTATTATTTCTGGAGAGATAAATTCATCTATCCTTCCATTATGAAATGCCACTTCCCTTACTAAACTAGCACTGAGATATAGACTTTCCCTGGCTCCAGGTAAAAATATTGTCTCTACTTGATTTCCTGAAAGAGATTTATTTGTAAGAGCTAACTGTAACTCATATTCATAATCTGAAACAGC
>DDQV01000154.1:43649-55420 GCA_002342785.1 Fusobacteriaceae bacterium UBA2433
TCTAATCCTGATAAACATTTTTCAACTAACATCTTTCTTTCATCTAAATTAAACCAATATTTTTTTTTATGATTATTTAAAATACCTACTACTAATTTATTTGAAAATTTACTAGCACGCCTTATAATATCTAGATGTCCCTTTGTTATAGGGTCAAAACTTCCTGCACATACTGCTGTTATTTTTTTCATTTTACAACTCCATTGTTATTTCATAGTCGTCATTGTTATTTTTTTTATTTTTTTCCAAGATAAATTCTTTATTCCTTATCCTTAAATAACCTGTTATAAACTCTATATAGTCTTTTTGAATAAAATTATATAATTCAATATTTGTAACAAGTTTTATCTTTTTTATATCATTTTCTTCAGCAATCTCTCTTATCTCTCTCATTATATCTAAGATAATACTCTCTTTAGACTTAACAGTCCCCGTTCCATCACAACATAAACAAGGTTTTTGATAATATTTAGACAAAGGAATCCCCTGTCTTTTCCTAGTCATCTCGACTAATCCAAGGTCTGTAAAATGAATTATATTATTTTTTATCCTATCTTTTTTTAAACTTTGTTCCAATACTTCTACTACTTTTAATTTATCTTTTTCAAGTTTCATATCTATAAAATCTATAATAATTATTCCACTTAAATTTCTAAGTCTTAGTTGTATAGCAATCTCTACTGCTGCTTCTAAATTAGTTTCTACAACAGTTTCCTCTAAATTTTTTACTCCAGTATTTCTTCCTGTATTTACATCTATACTTATGAGAGCCTCTGTTTTTTGAATTATTAAATAACCCCCGCAATCAAGCCATACTTTTTCATTTAAAGCTGTCTCTAGACCACTAGTTACATTGTAGTGATCAAAAATATGAAGGGAACTTTGAAATAGTTTTACCTTAGTTTTAAATGAATTATCAGAAAATACTTTTAGATAGTCTACAATCTCCCAATATCTTTTCTCATCATCTATTATTAGTTCATCTATTTGATTTGAAAAAACATCCCTTACAGTTCTAGTAACCATATCATTATCTTGATATAAGATCTCTCCTACCTTACTATATTTAAATCTTTTCTCTATATTTCTCCATTTATTTACTAGATATTCAATTTCTTTTTTAAAGTGAAGATCCTCTTTACCCTTGGCTGCTGTTCTTATAATAGCCCCCATCTCAGATGGTATTATACTATTGATTATATCTTCTAATCTCTTTCTCTCACTTGGATCTTTTATCTTTTGTGAGATAGCAATATGATTATCATTTGGCATCAATATTAGATATTTCCCAGGAATAGTAAAGCGAGTAGTCACACGTGCTCCCTTTTCACCCCTTGGATCCTTTACTATTTGAACTGTTATCTCATCTCCAACACTGAGGATATTTTCTATAGGGCTATTACTATTTTTTTCTCCTCCAAGATATTTCTCCTCATACTCTCGAAGATCTTTAACATGCAAAAAAGCATTTTTTTCTAGTTTAATATCTAAAAATGCTGATTCCATCCCTGGCAATACATTGGCTACTTTAGCCTTATATATATTTCCATTTATTCTATTTTGTTCATTTCTTTGAATAAAAAATTCTGTGAGTTTTTCCCCCTCTAAAAGAGCTGCTCTCTCCTCAAAATCATTTATACTTACTATTATTCGATTCATAATATATCACATTCTAAAATTTTAGTTAATATCTCTTTTCTTGTATATTCTATTTTATTTATTATTATTTTTTCTAAGGATAGATCGTTATCTTTTTTTATACTCATCCTTTTACCAAAAAACAATCTATTTTTTTTATTCATCCCAACTATCTTAGAGATATTTTTTTCATGGACAACTATATCTAAAGTTTCTAAATCTAAAATCTTTAAAAATCTTCCATAAATTTCTGTTTCAATAGTTTCTTTAAAAGCTGGATGGAAAGGTCCTGCCTTTATCACTCCATCTTCACAAAGATCTTCAGAAGGTTGGAGTCCTACTCTAATTATATTTATATTATTTAGTTCAAATAAGATCATAATTGGTAATACTCTCACTATAGATTCTTCTAGATCTAAGGGTCTATACTCATTGTCATAATACATCTTTTCTAACTTAGTATTATTTATAACTAGTGTAGGATATATTCTAACCATATCCGGTTTCATCTTGGCCACCTTTTCTGCTGTTTCATAATCTGTTATCTTAGTAGATCCAGGAAGTCCAGGCATTATTTGTATTCCTAATTTAAAACCATAACTTTTTATCAAAGTAGATGCCGCTTCTACTATATCAGATCTATATCCCCTTTCAGATTTTGATAAAACTTCATCATCTAAAGATTGAACTCCTAACTCTATAGTTGTTACACTATATTTTAGAAGAAGATCTAATATTTTTTCATTGATATAATCAGGTCTTGTAGAAAGTCTAATTCCATCTATAAGACCACTGTCAATATATGGTTTTACTGTAGCTAAATATTGTTCTTGTATCCTCTTGTCAATTCCTGTAAAGGTTCCGCCAAAAAAAGCTACTTCTTTTTCTGAATTTTTTGGTAGATTCTTTAAATGTTCCTCTATTATCTCTTTGATATCAGAACATGTGACATCAGTTTCCCTGCCATTTATCTTTACTTGATTGCAAAATACACAGGTATGGGGACATCCAAAATGACTAATAAATATTGGGATATTATAGTGTCTCAATATACTTTATTCCCAAACTATCGCATGCATATTTTGCGGCTTTCTGCTCTGCAGTTTTTTTATTTTTTCCCTCTCCTGATCCTACTAATTTTCCCTTCATAAATACACCAATCTTAAAAAATTTAGCATGATCTAAACCATCTTCACCTACAAGTTCATAGATAGGAACTTCCTTATATTTTCTTTGACTATATTCTTGTAAAGCAGTTTTAAAATCTATCAATTCATCATTTTCATAGATGTGTTCTATCTCATAAACTAGGTGAGATAAAACATATTTTCTAGCAGTTTCTAGATCTGAATCTAGATAGATAGCTCCTAATATAGATTCAAATACATCTCCCAATATTGAAGATCTATTTTTCCCTCCAGTCGCTTCCTCTCCCTTACTAAGAAATAAATATCTACCTAATTTTAACTTTCTTGATACTTTTGCTAATACTGGTTCACTTACCACCATTGATTTTAATTTAGCTAGATCGCCCTCTGAGGATTTTTTAAAATTTTTATATAAATATTCAGTAACGACAAGATCTAGAACTGCGTCTCCTAACAGTTCTAGTCTTTCATTACTTATTTTTTTATATTCCTTATTTTCATTTCCATAAGATCTATGAAGTAAGGCATGTTTTAAAAGTTTTTTATCCTTAAAAGTGTGACCTAGAATCTTTTCTAATTCCAAGTATTTTTCCATATCTCCACCCTTAGTATATTATTTTTAGTTCTTATATTTTTTCATAACTATAGCCGCATTGTGTCCACCAAATCCTAACGATGTAGACATTCCAACTCTTATATCTTTTTCTCTAGATTGATTTGGAATATAATCTAAATCACATTCTTCATCTGGAACTTCATAGTTGATAGTCGGTGGCATTATCCCTTCATCTATTGCAAGGGCTAACATTACACCTTCCATTCCACCTGCTGCTCCAAGGGCATGACCTGTTGCTCCCTTTGTAGAAGATACTGCTAATTTTTTAGCTTGATCTCCAAAAACAGTTTTTATAGCTGCTGTTTCTAATCTATCGTTTGCTGGTGTAGAAGTTCCGTGTGCATTTATATAATCCACTGTATTTTTTTCTATATTTCCTTGTTTTAAAGCCATTTCTATAGCTCTTGCTGCTCCCTCTCCACCTGGTCCTGGAGAAGTAATATGGTGTGCGTCACAAGTTTCTCCATATCCTACGATCTCAGCATAGATCTTTGCTCCACGAGCTTTTGCTTGTTCTAATTCTTCTAAAATTAATACTCCTGCTCCCTCTCCCATTACAAATCCATCTCTGTCTAAGTTAAATGGTCTAGATGCTTTTAGTGGTTCATCATTTCTAGTAGATAATGCTTTCATATTTGCAAATCCTGTAACTGCAAATTCTGTGATACAAGCTTCAGTTCCACCAGCTATCATAGTATCAATTTTTCCATGTTTTATCATCTCAAAGGCATCCCCAATCGAATGAGTTCCTGCTGCACATGCTGTTACTATAGTTTTATTTGGTCCCTTAGCACCAGTATATATTCCTACATTTCCAGAAGCCATATTAGCTATCATTGCAGGAATTGTAAATGGAGATACTTTTCTATTTCCTTTATTTAATAAAGCTGAATATTGTTTTTCAAAAACTTCCATTCCACCAATTCCAGAACTAACAATAGTTCCCACAGAACTTGCATTTTCTTCAGTTATTTCAAACTTTGCATCTTCTAAAGCCATCTTAGCTGCTGCTATGGCAAACTGTGTATTTCTAGCTAATTTTTTAACTTCTTTTTTTTCAATTCCAAAATCTGTAGGTTCAAAATCCGTTACCTCTCCTGCTATCTTCACAGATGTATTTTCAGTATTAAAACTTTCTATTTTTTTTATTCCACACTCTCCAGCTTTTATTCTAGCCCAAGATTTTTCTACCCCTGTTCCTAGTGCAGTTATCATTCCTACCCCAGTAATTACAACTCTTCTCATCTTTTCACCTCATAATATTTAAATTTTTAAATAACTACCCCTAAATTATAATCTTTTCAATTATTTTTTTCAACTTTTAATATCTAATCTACAGACCGTTCTTTAAAATAAAAATGATAGGGGATATAACTCCCCTACCTATAATCTTTTATTTAGCTGCTTCTACAAAGTTAAGTACATCTTGAACAGTTTTGATTTTTTCAGCGTCTGCATCAGGAATTTCGATATCAAATTCTTCTTCAAATGCCATGATTAATTCAACAGTATCTAATGAATCTGCTCCTAAATCGTCGATGAAATTTGCTTCTAAAGTTACTTGATCTGCATTTACACCTAACTGATCTACGATTACCTCTTTAATTTTATCTAACATGATTTTTCCTCCTTGAATTTTGAGTTTACTACATATAATAGTAACAAATTTTATACAATTTTTCAACCTTTAAAAGGTTTACTGCATTATCATTCCACCGTTTACACTAATAGTTTGACCTGTTATATATGACGATAGATCTGATGATAAAAATAATACTGCGTTAGCTACATCTTCTGGAGTTCCCATTACTTCTAAAGGAACATTTCTCATCATCATCTCTTTAGCCTCTGGACTTAAAACATTTGTCATCTCAGATTCAATATATCCTGGAGCTATAGCATTTACCCTTACATTTCTTTTAGCAGCTTCACGAGCTAAAGATTTAGTCATTCCAATTAGTCCAGCTTTTGATGCTGAATAATTTACTTGACCTGCATTACCCATAAGACCTACTACTGAAGCCATATTAATTATACTTCCTGTTCTTTGTTTAGTCATAGTTCTATAAAATGCTTGAGTCGTATTGAAAGCTCCCTTTAAATTAATATCAATAACTAAATCAAAGTCTGCTTCCTTCATCCTCATAAATAATCCATCTCTTGTTATCCCTGCATTATTTACTAATATATCTACCCTTCCAAATTTTTCCATTGTAGCTTTAGCTAAAGCTACACAACTTTCAGAATTAGTAACATTACTCTCAACAAATAATGTTTCTACATTATATTTTTCTGCTACTTCTTTAGCAGTAGCTTCTCCTGCTTCTACTAATATATCTGTAATTACAATATTAGCTCCTGCCTCTGCTAATTTTTCTGCAACAGATCTTCCTATTCCCCTACCAGAACCTGTAATTACTGCAACTTTACCTTTTAAATTTATCATTAAAAAATTACCTCCTCAATTGTTTTTACTTTTTTCTCTAACCTTAAAGATATTTTTATATCGTCTCTATATTTATAACTTCTAAACTTTTATCTATCTTTCTAACTAAACCTTTTAATACTTTTCCAGGTCCAATCTCATAAAATTTAGTCACGCCATTATCTCTTAACTTTTCAATTATTTCAACCCATCTTACAGGACCAAAAGTTTGATTGTATAACTCTTCTTTTATATTTTTGATATCTTTTATAAACTCTACCTTTGTATTAGATAATATTTCAATATTTCCTTCTTTGAAATTAAATTTATCAAAGTTGTCTTTTAATCTATCTCCTGCAGGTTTCATAAGTGATGAATGAAATGGTCCAGATACAGCAAGTACCATAGCTCTTCTAGCTCCTGCTTCTTTTAATTTATCACAAGCTATAGCGATGGCATCTTTTGATCCTGCTATAACTGTTTGTTTAGGTTCGTTGTAGTTTACTGCCTCGACTACACCATCTATATCTTTACAAATTTTTTCTATCTCAGATGATTCCATTCCAATGATTGCCGCCATAGTTCCATCTACTTCTCCTGCAACTGTATTCATTATCTCCCCTCTAAGAGCAGTTAATTTTACAGTTTCACAAGTAGATAATATATTCGCAGCTCCTAAAGCTGAATACTCACCAAGGGAATGCCCTGCAACATAATTTGCTTCAATCCCACTTTCTTTTAATAACTTAGTCAACACAAGTGACATAGTTACTATGGCAGGTTGAGTATATTTTGTCTGTTTTAATTTTTCTTCAGGACCATTAAACATAGTTTCCTTTAGATCTAGATCTAAACTATCAAATATCTCATCAAAATATTTTTTAGCAATTTCATTTGTTTCATATAATTCTTTACCCATTCCAACATACTGGGTACCTTGTCCTGGATATATAAAAGCTATTTTTGACATCTTTCCTCCTTTATTCATAACACGTGTAATTTATACCATATAACACCTGTTATGTCAAATTTTGTATGATTAATAAGCCCATTTTAAAACACATGATGCATATGTCAATCCAGCTCCAAAACCTACTAATGCTATATTATCCCCTTTTTTTATCCTATTATTTTCCAAAGCTTCACCAAGTGCTAATCCTACAGATGCAGCTGATGTATTTCCGTACTTATCTAGATTTATTATAAATTTTTCCACTGGAAACTTCAATCTTTTAGCAGCTGAATTTATAATTCTCATATTAGCTTGATGGGGAACTATCAACTCTAACTCATCTATAGTTATCCCTGTATTTTCCAATACTTTTTCCACTGCCATAGGCATAGATTTTACAGCAAATTTAAAAACTTCTGGCCCTTTCATCTTAAGATAATGTGATCTATTATCAACAGTTTCATGGGATGAAGGTTTTCTAGATCCCCCTGCTGGAATTACTAAGACATCGTCTAGATCTCCATCGGTTCCTAAATGAGATCCTAAAAGTCCATAACCTTCTTCAACCTCTCCTAATACTGCCGCTGCTGCTCCATCTCCAAATAATACACAAGTATTTCTATCTTCCCAATCTAAAATTCTTGAGAATACTTCCGCTCCTATAACCAATACTTTTTTATACATACCAGTAGCTATAAAATTTCCTCCAGCTTCTAATCCATATACAAATCCACTGCAAGCTGCACCAAGATCAAAGGCTGCTGCATGGTGTGCTCCCAATCTTTTTTGTAGTATAGCTGAAACAGATGGAGTAAAATAATCTGGAGTCATAGTCGCAACTACGATTAGATCAATATCTTCTGCTTTTGTATTAGATGAGTTTAAAGCTTTTATCGCTGCATTATATGCAAGATCTGAAGTTGCTTCATTTTCTGCTGCAATCCTTCTTTCTTTTATCCCAGTCATTTTTTGTATCCAAGCATCTGAAGTATCTACTATTTTTTCTAAATCAAAATTTGTCATTATTTTTTCAGGAACATATGTTCCAATACCTAATATCCCAAAACTTTTAAGCGTTTTCATCTTCTCCTCCAATTTTCTTTTTCAAACTTTCAATAAAGTTATTTTCTGCAAATTTATTTCCAACTAAGATAGCATTTTTTATCGCCTTTGAATCTGAATTACCATGAGCCTTTATAGATATTCCATTGAGTCCCATAAATAATGCACCACCATATTCCGATGAATCAGATTGTTTTTTCATCTCTTTAAACACAGAACTCATAAGAAATGCTCCAACTTTAGCAAGTAAACTTTTATTTACTCCATCTTTTATAATACTCTTCATAAAATGAACCGTTCCCTCAGCTGTTTTCAATACTATATTTCCTGTAAATCCATCTGTTACAACTACATCTACAGATCCATTGGTCATCTCACGAGTTTCTATATTTCCACAAAAATTTATATTTTTATTTTCTTTTAATAGATAAAATGCAGCTTTAGTAAGTTCATTTCCCTTGCCATCTTCCTCACCTATATTAAGTAAACCTATCCTTGGATCTTCTATATTTAATAATACTTTGGAATATTCAGTTGCCATAGTGGCAAATTGATCTAAATATTCAGGTTTACAATCTGCATTTGCTCCTGCATCTAGTAGTACAATATGTTTATTATCATTTGCAGGAAACATAGTTGTTATGGCAGGTCGAAGTACTCCTTTAATTCTTTTTAATTTAAGTTGACTAGCTGTCATGAGAGCTCCCGTATTTCCAGCAGATATACATGCTGTAGCTTCTCCTTTTTTTACCATCTCTAATGCTACATTCATCGATGCATCTTTTTTAGATCTTACAGCTACTGTAGGAGGTGTTTTTTCATCCATCTCTATAACTTCAGTTGCATTTTTTATCTCTATTCTATCCTTGTCAAAACTATATTTTAATAGTTCTTCTTTTATGAGTTCTTCCTTTCCCACAAGAACTATACAGATATTTTTATTTTCATCAATAGCTTCTATTGCACCTTTTACTGTTTCTAAAGGAGCATAGTCACCACCCATAGCGTCTAATGCTATTTTCAATCTTCCCACCACCTTTTTATTTTTCTAATTCTATATTACCATATTTTTTTATTTTTTTGACCTTGTTTTTTATTCTACTATTTATTTTTGTATAAAAAAAAGGTAAGAATACTCTTACCTTTTTTTCTCAAAGATTACTCAGCGTCGCTAGTTAAAATTTGCTTTCCTTTATAACTTCCACATTCTAAACATACTCTGTGAGGTCTCTTTGGAGCTCCACAGTTAGAACACGCAGCTAAGTTAGTTCCTTTTAAAGCGTGATGCGATCTTCTCATGTTTTTCTTAGCTTTTGATGTTTTCTTCTTAGGTACTGCCATTTTATTCCCCTCCTAACTTTTATTTTAATTATAATAAATTATTAATTTTTTAAATCCAACAGCTTTTGCCATCTGGAATCTATACCGCTATCACGATATTTTTCTAACTCTTCTAAACCATCACACTCTGGTTCACAAGCTGGAAATTGAGGCATATCCAAAATAATATAATCTCTTACTAAAGAACTTATATCAACCTCTCCATCTACTAACTCCTCTACCATATCATCTGATACTTGAGCTTCCTTACCTAAAGACTCAATATATTCATTGTAATCTTCAGTTCCTTTATAGTCACCAAAAAATTCACCTGAAACTTCGATTTCTAATTCCTCTAAACATCTAACACAACTAGTTTTTATAAAAGCCTTATAATTCCCTCTTATAATAACTTCCCCTTCCACTAATTCTATTGAATAATCAATATCAACCTTTGGAATTCCTCCTCCATCTATTTGAATATCTTCTAATATTTCTGTAAATTCAAATTTAGTTTCTCTTTTCTTTTTTAACATATCAATATTTTTTTTCAAGTCAATTCACCTCTATAATGTTACCTATGCATTATATTAAACTTTCCAATCTTTGTCAAGTAAATTTTCTTAACAAAGGTTTTATTTTCATTTCTATTTCATCTAAATACTCATTCTCATTAGCCTTTTTTATAGGGACTCTGTCTCTGAATAATATTTTATAAAATTAAAAGTATATAACACTTCTATTATTATATAACTTATATCACTTTATTTCAATGAAAATATTTACATTATATAACACTTAACGATATAATGTAATTAAATACCCGTAAAGAGCACCCCCAAGAAACTTTTATATAAAACTTTACGACAAAATATATTTAAGAGGTGATTATATGTCAAATTTAAATAAAACTCCAAGTTCAAATAGACTTCATATCTCTATTTTTGGAAAAAGAAATGTTGGAAAATCAACACTTATCAACTCAATTACAGGACAAAACCTAGCCATTGTTTCTGATTTTGCAGGAACAACAACCGATCCAATCTATAAAGCCATGGAGATATCTCCCATAGGCCCATGTGTCCTTATTGATACAGCAGGAATTGATGACGTCGGAGATCTAGGTGAACTACGAATACAAAAAACTATGGAAGTCGTAAGAAAAACAGATATTGCTCTTATTACAGTAGACTACGATGGATTTTTTGAATTTGATTACAACATCATAGATATCTTAAAGAAAAATAATACTCCATTTATAGTTGTGATCAATAAGGCAGATATTAAAAAACCTAGTTCTGAATTTTTAATGGAATTAGATAATTTAAAATTTCCATATATAAATCTATCAGCACAAAAAAAAGAAAAGATAGAAGATATGAAAAATTTAATTATCAAACACTCTCCTCAAGAATTTGAAAGTCCAAGTATCCTAGGAGATCTTATAGGGGAAAAAGATCATATTGTTTTAGTTATTCCAATCGATACTGGTATGCCTAAGGGTCGTATAATCCTACCTCAAGTTCAAACTATGAGAGACATTTTAGATCACAGTGGAATAATTCACACCTGTAAAGATACTGAGTTAGAAGCAACTTTAGATGGATTAAAAAATCCTCCTAAATTAGTTATTACAGATTCTCAAGCTTTTGAAAAAGTTTCAGCTATAGTTCCAAACAATGTTTTATTAACTTCTTTTTCAATTCTTTTTGCAAGATATAAAGGAGACCTAAGTAAGATGATTGATGGAGCAAAAACACTTATGTCCTTAAAAAAAGGAGATAAATTTTTAGTTTCAGAAGCTTGTACCCACCATGTTCAAAAAGATGATATAGGCAGATACAAGATCCCAAAATGGATTGGAGAAAAGATCGATACTGGAATAGAATTTGACATTGTAGCAGGAAGAGATTATCCTGAAAATTTAAAAGATTATAAATTAGTTATCCATTGTGGTGGATGTACTTTAAATAGAAAGGAGATGTTAGGTCGGATAGATATAAGCTACCGTGAAGGAGTTCCTATTTTAAACTACGGTCTATGTATAGCTACCCTCTATGGCATCCTTGATAGAGCTTTAAAGCCCTTTCCAGAAGTAGACCAAATATGGAAACAAAAATAGGAGTTGATCCCATATGAAAAAATTTATTTTAATCTTAATTATCACTCTTCCCTTTATAAGTTGTAGTAGTAGTAAAAAAAGGACTGTACTCTATCCTAAATCTGTTATACAAAATTCTAGATTTGAAGTAGGTAGAACAATTAAGGGCAAAGCATCTTGGTATGGAAGATATTTCCACGGGAAAAAAACAGCCAGTGGAGAAAAATATAATATGAATGACCTGACTGCTGCAAATAAAACTTTACCCTTTGGAACTATTGTAAAGGTAAAAAATTTAGATAATAATAAAACTGTAAAAGTTAAAATAAATGATAGGGGACCCTTTGTAAAAGGTCGAATGATCGATCTCAGTAAAAAGGCATTTGAAAAAATATCACCTCTAGGAGTTGGGATTTTAAATGTTGAAGTAACTATATTAGATACCTCTAATACTTTTAGATATAAACATTAGATCTTATATTTTCTTGAATAATAATAATAATAATAAT
>DDQV01000048.1 GCA_002342785.1 Fusobacteriaceae bacterium UBA2433
GGTATCAGAAATAGCCTTAAGGGTGTACTCAGTGGCCTTATTTTATGACAAAATTACAGTAATTTAAAATAATGCTATTATTTCAAGGAAGATTTTTCTTCGTGTTAATTTGTGTGATTTGTGACAAAGATCTATTAATTTAAGATGAAAACTCAATAAAATTAAAAATAGTTTGTTTTTAAGTAAAGAAGATATGATCTTCATAATATCTTATAACTTTATTTTTTTCTTTTCAATATTTAAAGCAGCTCCTCCAACTTTTACTTCTATAATTTTGTTATCACAGGTTATTAAATCTATTAAAATATTCGAAGGTTTTTTCATAGAATATCCTTGTTCAAAAACTAAATTTTTTATATTTTTTTCAAGAATAATTTTATAATTATATAAATAACAACTTAGTGCTCCATTAGAAGTACCCGTTGCAGCCTCTTCTGGAATACCATATAAAGGTGCAAAATTTCTGCAATGAGCAATGGACTCAAATTTAGTTTCTAATGTAAAAATATGATACCCAGTCACATTATATTTTTTACTAACACGAGAAATCTTATCAAAGTTTGGCTTTATCTTATAAAGTGTTTCTAATGATTTAATTGGAATTAAAATATCTTTCAATCCTGTAGATACAATTTGAATAGGAAGATCATCCATAATATCATCTATATTAATATTTAATGTCTCAGCGATTTCTTTCTTATCTAATTTTTCATAAAATTCAGGGTTACATTGATTCATATAAATAGAACCATCATTCTTACACTCTACCTTTAAAATTCCTGCTTTTGTTTCTTGCGTGTACTCTCCTGTCTGAATAATCCCTTTGTTAGCCAATAAATAAAAAACTGCCACAGTAGCATGTCCACATAGATCTACTTCTCCATCAGGGGTAAAAAAAGTGACTTTATAATCTGCATTATCTGAATTTTGAACAAACGCTGTTTCTGAGAGACCTACTTTTTTTGCGATTTTTTGCATATCATCTTTTGATAAAGAATTTGCATCTAAAACAACTCCAGCAGGATTGCCTCCATTAGTTTCTACAGCAAAGACATCCATTGTATAAACTTCTATTTCCATCTACTTTCTCCTATTTTTTATAATTTTATTTTTTGTTTTTTTATTCTTCTGAGACCTTGCAACAATTTATCTCCCACTTCTTTAGTAGCTTTTATATCAGCAAGACTGTTATGGGCGTTGCTTAACTCCACTCCCATTATTTTACATATGCTCTCTAATTTATGATTTTCCAATTTGGGAACTACGTCTGCTATTTCCAAAGCTGTATATACACTAAGAGTATCAAATACTTGTTTGTAATTAAGAAAACTACCTAAATAATTATCACCGTTTCTTTTAAAAAATCTATTTAGTACATCTATATCAAATTTTACATTTTGTCCTGCAATAACAAATTTATCTGCTTTATTAAATTTGTCAATATACTTTGAAAAAATCTCTACTAATTCCTCATAAGCTTCCTTAGGTGATTGAAAACTATTTAATTGTTCACGATTTACTCCTGTTACTTCTAATGCCTCTTTCGATATATCTGCCCCTTCATGGGGTTGGCAGAAGATATCAAATTCTTCCTTTACTTCACCATCTATCTCTATCACACCAGATATTTGAAACATAGCACTATTTTCTGTCAATCCAGTTGTTTCCGTATCATACCATAATATTTTCATCTCTTATTCTCCTTTTTTATTTTCAAATATTTTTGCTCTCTCTGCTATTTCTTTTAATACTTTTTTTATATCTTGAGCTCTTTCTTTTCTACAAACTAAAAGTGCATCTTTAGTTTCTACTACCACTAGACCTTCTAATCCTATTGTAGCTATTATTTTTTTTGTTCCTATAATTATATTGTTTTTACTTCCAATCTCAATAAGTTCTTTGGCTCTATTTATTGTACCATTTTCATTGTGTTCTAATACTTCGTCTAAAGCAGGATAACTTCCTACATCATTCCAACCAAAATCCACAGGTATAACCTGTATATTTTGTGCTTTTTCCATGATTCCAAAATCTATAGAAATTTTTTCAAATTTTTCAAATAAAATTTTTAACTCTTTATCTTTATCCTCTATCTCTAGATTTTTATTATTGAGCTCGGATATTTTATTAAAGATTTCAAAATGCCTCGGCATATATTTTTTAAAAGATTCCATAATTGTATCGAGACCTATTACAAACATTCCGCTATTCCAAAGATAGTTTCCTGCCTCTACATATTCTTCTGCTCTTTCTAAATTTGGTTTTTCCCAAAATCTTATTACTTGACTAGGCTCTCCTATATAAGCATCCTTTACTTCTATATATCCATATCCTGTCTCAGGTTTATTAGGTTTTATTCCTAATGTAATAATAGAATTTGTTTTCAAAGCTATCTCACTTGCTCCAACTATTCTTTTTCTAAAATTATCTTCATTTTTTATTATATGATCAGAAGCCAATACTACCATAGTAATCTGGTTTTCTTTTAATTTTTCTTTTATTTTTACTGCTCCATATCCTATAGCTGCTGCAGTATCTTTAAATGCTGGTTCCACAATTATATTTTCATATGGAAGTTCTGGAAGTTCTTTTCTGATAGCCTCTGCCTGAATAGCATTGGTACCTATAAATATCTTATCTGCTGATATAATAGGTAGTACACGATCTACTGTCATCTTTATTAAACTCCTATCTTCGTCTATCAATTTTAATAGTTGCTTTGGTTTTTCTTTTGTTGAAAGGGGCCAAAACCTTTCCCCCGATCCTCCTGCCATTATAAATGCTGCTAACATAACTCATCACTCCTATTTTAATTTTTAATTGAAATATATACACTTCTCATTGTGTTGAATTTTTAGCTTTTTGTTGTGGATTATACAATTATACTTAATACTAATAGTATATACTAAATAATCAAAAAATATGATATAATATTGAGAATAAAATAATTTTTTTGTGATTTAATACAGGTATTTAACTATACATATAATTACCTGTTTAATTATAAAATTTTGGAGGTTAATAAATGATATCAACTAGTGGTTTGGGGCTTATGTTCCCTGGAAAAAAATTATTCGATGATGTAAGTATAAAGTTTACACCTGGTAACTGTTACGGACTTATTGGAGCTAACGGTGCTGGAAAATCTACATTTTTAAAAATCTTGGCTGGTGAAATAGATGCTACTGAAGGAGAGGTTATCTTAGGTCATAGAGAAAGATTATCTTTTTTACAACAAAACCATTTCGCTCATGCAGATGAAGTAGTTCTTGATGTAGTAATGATGGGTCATAAAGAGTTATATGCTATAAAAAAAGAACAAGAGGAACTTTATGCAAAACCTGATGCTACAGAGGAAGATTATACAAGAGCTGGAGACCTAACAGATAGAATAGAAGAATTAGATGGATGGTCTGCTGAAACTAACGCTGAAAAATTACTTACAGGATTAGGAGTAGATCCTTCAGTTCACTATAAAATAATGAATGAACTTACAGAGCCTCAAAGAGTTAAAATTCTTTTAGCACAAGCACTATTTGGTGAACCAGATGTACTTTTATTAGACGAACCTACAAATGGTTTAGATATTCATGCTATCAACTGGTTAGAAAATTTTCTAGCAAACTTTGATGCAACAGTTATTGTAGTATCACATGATAGACATTTCTTAAATAAAGTATGTACTCATATTGCTGATATTGACTATGGTAAAATTAAGATGTTTGTAGGAAACTATGATTTCTGGTATGAATCAAGTCAAATTGTATTAGAACTAATGAGAAATAAAAATAAAAAATTAGAACAAAAAAGAGAAGAATTACAAACATTTATAGCGCGATTTAGTGCCAATGCTTCAAAATCAAATCAAGCAACAGCAAGAAAAAAAATGTTAGACAACTTAAAATTTGAAGATATGCAAGTTTCAAATAGAAAATATCCATTTATTGAATTCAAAGCTGAAAGAGATGCTGGAAACAATATGTTAAAAATTGAAAATGTAACAAAAACTATTGATGGAATAAAAGTTTTAGATAATATTTCATTCACTATTAATACTGGAGATAAAGTAGTCCTTTTAGCTAAAAATGATATTGTTAAAACTACACTTATTAAAATTATGGCTGGAGAGATAGAACCAGATTCTGGTACTCTTACTTGGGGTGTTACTACTTCTTTAGGTTATATGCCAAGGGATAACTCAGAATATTTTAAAGCAGATAGCGGGACTGATCTTATAGATTGGTTAAGACCATATTCATCTGATCCCCACGAAAGTTTCATAAGAGGATTTTTAGGAAGAATGTTATTTGCTGGAGAAGATTCTCAAAAAAAACCTAGTGTTCTTTCTGGAGGAGAAAAAGTAAGGTGTATGTTATCCAAAACAATGATGACAGGAGCTAACGTTTACTTATTTGATAATCCTACAGATCATTTAGATCTTGAGTCTATTACTTCATTAAATAAAGCATTAGTTAAGTTTAATGGAACTGTTATATTTGCTGCTCATGATCATGAATTTATTCAAACTGTAGCCAATAGAATTATCGAAATAACACCTAATGGAGTCGTTGATAAATTAATGGACTTTGACGAATATATAAAAGACGAAAGCGTAGAAGCTAGACTTGCAGAAATGTATAGCTAAATGAAAATAATATTAATATAAAAAACCATGAAACTAATTATTCTTTTTAAAGAATCTAGTTTCATGGTTTTTTTAATCCTTAAAATTTTTTCTGATTTTTAATAGTAATCCCATTAAAATTTCTTTCTCTTCTTTAGTAAAATTAGTGTAAGTTTTTTCTAAAAGTTCAGCACTAATCCCTTTAAAAATTTTTTTAAAATCCCATCCTTTTTTTGTGAGAGTAACCACTATTACCCTAGCATCTTTCTCACTTTTTTGTCGGCTTATATAGCCTAATTTTTCCAATTTTTTTACTATATCAGTTACTGTAGATTTTCTTTTTCCTATAAATTTAGTGATTTCATTCATTGTCATCACACCATTATTATCATACATTGCAGATAAAATAGTTCCATGACTATTGATAAGACCACAAATTTCCTTTTTTTTTAATTCTTCATTTATAAACTGAGCACTCTTTTCTCTAAGATTTGATATCACACCTATAACTATATCTGTTCTCATAAATACCTCCGAAACATTATTAACATTTAAATTATTACATATATAATAACTTAAATATTAAATTAAGTATAGGGTTCTGATTAATAAGATAAATAAAATTTTTATTGACTTCTTTTTTATATATGGTAAACTATAGACTATATTATTAGACAACAATACTAAATAGATAGGA
>DDQV01000071.1 GCA_002342785.1 Fusobacteriaceae bacterium UBA2433
TTCAATGGGTAAAGCAACAGTAAGAACAGTTCAAACAATTATTGGGCATCTATTTTGCTCAATATATTCATATGTAAAATTAGAAAAATTAAAGATGAAAACGCATATAAATCATTTTAGGTTAAAAACTAAATATTATTTATTAGGACTAAAAGAAACCTTTTTAAGATTATCTGATTTAAAAACAGCATAATTTTTTATGGGATAAGTCCGTCTAAATAAATTAGTTACCGCAAAACATCAGTATTTAATATTTGACTAGCTATAAGAGTATATGTTTTTAAAATTAGTAGGGGAAAAATCATGTGTAAAAGAAAGTTTAATAATGGTAAAAAATAGAGAAATGAAATATATTAAAAAATTATTAATATTTTCTACTTTTTGTACATTTTAGTGTAATTTATTTTTTTATTAAAATTCTACTTAACAAAAGTGCATTTTGTTAAGTAGGAAAGACAATAAAAATAATAGTTTAAACTTGTTTTGTATATTTTTCTACTTTATGATTAATTTGTTAATTATAAATCATAGTAAAATAGTCAATTAAAGGTGATGAAGAGATTAAATCACAGTAGCGAAAGAATGACTTTAGAGTATATCGGATTAACTCAAAAGAAAATAGATGATACAGTTATTGAGTTCAATCTATAATTAAAATATATTAAACCCTTATTTTGATTCTAAGGGCTTTTTTTATTTCACTGGAGAATTTCTATTTATCAAAGTTACAAAATGAATATTAAGGAATTTGTATAATCATAATTAACTTTATATTTAGTTATTTAATCAAAGTAAATACTAAATACTCCTAATAAGATAAAGATCATAGGGACTCCCGTCCCTAGATTTTTTATAGATAGTTTCATATCTAATTCTCCTAAAACTTGTTTATATCCTTCTGCTTTAATAATTGCTAATTAAATTTTTTCTTCAATTATTAAAAATTTTTCCAATTAATACAGTCTTAGATAACCTTTCAAGTTTTTGCTCTGTGTAACTAATGTACTCATGGACATGCATTAATATACATATATAGCATAATTATTAAAGGATAAATATATATTTAGGATCTTTTGTATAGAGTTCTTTTTTTTGATTTTGTGCCCTAGCACAAATAACTTTAGGTCATCACACATTGTAATTTTTTTTAAAAAAAACTATACTAATACATAGCAAATTTAACAAGTAAGAAATATCTGTAAGTATAACAATAACTTTAGAGGAAAAATCGATAGAAATCATTCTGCAAAATAGTCAGAGATAAAAAATTATATTTTCTAATTTAAATTAAAGGAATATAAACACTTTCTCTTCCTTGAATTATTTCACAGATAGTTTTTTCAATAATTTTAAACCCTAATATTATCTCCTCTTCACTTACAGCAGCAAAACTAATTCGTATTTGATTAGAATTATTATTTTCATAAAAAAATATATTTCCAGGAAGGACACTAACACCTCGTTCTTTAAGTTTTATATATAATAAGTCACTGTTTAAATTATTTAAAATTGAAATCCAAAAATAAAATCCACCTTCTGGAAGATACTCAACTTTTAAAAATTTAGATTTATAAATAAGAGATTTTACTAGTTGATATTTATTTTTATAAAAAGTTCTTATTTTTGAAAGGTGTTCATCATAATAATTTTCTAAAAATATATTCAATGATTTTTGAGAAAGATTACAAGACGATATATCAGATATAAACTTTGAGTTAATAATCACTGGAATAAATTTTTTAGGTGATATTAGATATCCTAATCTTAAACCAGGCATAATAGTTTTAGAGAAAGTATTTATATAAAAAACTTTATCGTTTAGATCCAAAGATTTTATAGAAGATGTAGGAATTTCGTGATAATAAAGTTCAGATAAACAATCATCTTCAATAATATAAAAATTGTATTCTTTGGCTAAATTTAATAATTTTATTTTTTTATCCTGAGACCACTTATATCCAGTTGGGCTCTGATAATTAGTCATAACATATATATAATCTATCTTTACAGATTCGAGAAGGTTTCCTAATTCTTTCATATTAAAACCATCAGGTTCCATAGAAACAGTCTTAATTTTACAAAAATTAGAAAAAGTAGTAATTGCACCAGAATAAGTAGGACTTCCTAATATAACGGTAGAACTATGTTTTATCACACCTTTTTTTAAGAGATCCAAACCTTGTTGAGCTCCATTAGTAATTTGAATATCTTTATAGGTTATATTTTTCATCCTTGTTTTTAATAGATTGGCAATATTTTTTCTTAAATCTAAATTCCCTTGAGAATCTTCATAGATAAAAAGATCAGAACCATCTTCTAAAAAAAGATCAGAAATAATATCTTGAAATATTTTAGTAGGAAACATCTCTTTATTAGGAGTAGCACTAGCAAAATTAATATTAGAATTTATCTTAATCTGTCCACTTTTAAAATTTTCTAAGATTGGCTTTTGGAGGGGATAAGTATCTTTTAAACTTATATTTTTAACAAATGATCCACTACCTTTTATCTTATAAATATATCCATCCGATTCTAATAATGAATATGCTTTTAAGACAGTGATATTATTTACTTGAAGTTTATTTGCAACCTGTCGAATCGAAGGCAATCGTTCATTTATCTTTAATCTTTCTACAAGAATTTCCTCTTTAAAATATGAATAAATTTGTTTGTAGATATCTATTTTTTTATTTAAAATTATTTTTATATTCATAATAAATCTCCTCTTAATTTAAAGTGTTATACATCACTTTTACATTAATTTTATTGACAAAGTTAATTTTGAATAATATACTTGTTATAATCATACTATAACAATACAAAAAAAACGATAATAGTTATAAAAGCAAATATAACGACCAACAATACTTACTATGATAAGTATAACAAATATTTATCAGTATAACAATAATTTCAAAGGAGGAATATTAAATCATCTACAAATAATAGTTAAAATAGTTAAAAATATTATCAAAAAATCTAGAGGAGGAATATTTATGTCGGGGGAATTGAAAAAAAATGGAATTTGGGAAGCCTATAAACCTATGATTCTTTTATTAATAGGTATCATAGCTGGAAGTATTATTGGTTTAATCTATAAAGAGAAAGCAACAGTTTTAAAACCATTTGGTCAAATTTTTCTTAATTTAATGTTTACAGCAGTAGTTCCACTTGTATTTTTTAGTTTAGCAAGTTCCATAGCTAAGATGTCAAATATGAAACGTTTAGGAAAAATTCTTAGAAATGTTTTAGGTATCTTTTGTTTAACAGGTTTGTTTGCTTCTATTATTATTATTATTATAGTTAAAATTTTTCCACCAGCACAAGGTGTAGTAATGGATTTTGGAGAATATATTCAACCTGAAAAAGCTAATCTATTAGACCAATTAGTTAAAGCACTTACAGTTGGGGATTTTAATTTAATATTATCTAAGAGCGCTATGCTTCCACTTATAATATTTGCAATGACATTTGGTTATTGTGTTAGTGCAGTGAACAAAGCTAAAGGTGTTACTACAAGTGTTTTAGTAGATGTATTAGATATGTGTAGTGAAGTTTTCATGAAGATGATAAGTATAATTATGCTATATGCACCTATTGGATTAGGAGCTTATTTCGCAGCATTAATAGGTCAATTTGGAACTGAGTTATTAGGAGCTTATGCTAGAGCAATATTGATGTTTTATCCAATTTGTATTGTCTATTTCTTAACAGCATTTACTGGTTATGCATATTATGCTGGTGGGAAAAAAGGAATAAAATTATTTTATAAAAATATATTTCCTGTAGTATTAACATCTCTTGCAACTCAAAGTTCCGTAGCTACTCTACCTACTAACTTTGAAAGTGGAAAAAAAATAGGAATCCCTGAAGATATAAGTAGTATTACACTTCCACTTGGAGCAACTATTCATATGGATGGAACTGCACTTACAACACTTATGAAAATAGCATTTCTATTTGGGATATTCAATATGGATTTTTCAGGAATAGGAACTTGGGCAACTGCAATTGCTATATCAGTTATGTCTGGAGTAGTAATAAGTGGAATTCCTGGAGGAGGAATGATGGGGTCTCTTATCATAGTTGCTTTTTACGGATTTAATCCTGAAGTTATACCTATTATAGTAACTATTGGTATCCTTACTGATGCTGTAGCTACAATGATAAATGCAACTGGAGATTGTGTAGCATCTATGATGGTTGCAAGGAGAGTTGAAGGTAAAGGTTGGATGGAAAAATCTATTGAAAATTCACAAGAGTTAAAAGTCGACACTACAGTTTAAATATTTAAGCAAAGTGACACACTCTCAAATGAGAAATATATGTTTAATCTCAAGATAGAATTAATTAAAAAAAAACTTTGCTATTCATCCTACACTTAATAGAAGAGAGAGTTTTCTGATAAAATAACTAAAAGATGATTTCTATATAATATAGAAATCATCTTTTTTATTTTTTAGATGAAAGATATAAAAGTCTCTAAAATACTGTAAAATTTACTTAAAATAAGGCTACTGAGTGACCTCTTAAGGCTATTTCTGATACCATTAAGGCTACTTTTAGACATTTTTGATTTTTTGTCTCTCAATCCCAGTAATACCAGTAGTTACAAGGCCTTATTCTAGGGGGTAGACATCCTCTAAATGTATAAATACAAGGGAAACTTTTTAAAGGTACCTTAGAGATCAAATGAGAGAGAATTATTTTGGATTAATAGTTGAAATTAAACCATCTATGTTTTTTTCATTTCTTTCTTTATAGTTTGATTCTCTCATTCTATCAATAGGTGATAAATTGATTATTTTGTCAAAAAGTTGATTTTTTACAATTTTTTTATCAAAACCATCTAAACTAAGTTTTACTATACCTAAGTATTTCATATAGCTTTCAAATGTTCTAAGAATATATATGCTATTAAATTGTTCTACCCTCGTTTGACCAAAATTATTTTCAATTTTTAAAGGTAATGAAATCACAGGAAAAGCAAGTAATACTTTTTTAGCATAAAACGTTGTATCTCTCAAAGTATTTCCATATTTATTAATTAGATAGTATGTATAAGAAACAATCTCTCCTAACCTCAATGATTCATCATATCCATCTAGATAAGCCCAATTATATTCATTGGTAAAAGTTATCATAACTTTTTTAAAAAAAGCTCTTTTATCCTCCATAATTTTTTTCCAATTACAGTCAATGATAATATATTTTTTCTTGTCTTTGTAAATTTACATAATTTTGCTATGACCCTTGCAATTACAACACTTTCAACATCCCATTCATTTCTTAAGGTAGAAATCCCATCCTCTATTAATTGATCTTTTATATCATTATTATGATATAGTTCCTTTATATATTTAGGAGGTAAATTTCCTATTTTAGTTAATTTTATTTCCCCTTCTTTTTTTAAAATTTCTAAATAATCATTTATTATTTTAAATATTGGAACTTCTAGCATTATCTTTTCATCAATATTATCTTTTAACCTAACCATTCCATTATCAAAAAAAGTATTATTTAACATAATATCTACTACATTTTTTTCTAACAAATCATATTCTTGAACTGGAATAATCCCAAGATCAACATCGTTAGAATCTAACTTCTTTTTAAATTTTATTTTTTTCATCAAGTAAGATCACTTCCATTTATTATTTTAATTTTATCTTTATCTTTCTGTGACATACTTCCCTACCTAGCCTATGAAAACAGCTTGAGAAGGTAGTTTCTAAAAAAATTATGATAAATTTACCCAAAAAAATTTCTACACATAATATATTATACTTTTTTTACAAATACCGACTTCTCATTAGAATAAATTACCAGTCCAGGTTTCGCTCCCTTTATTTTCTTTACATATTTTTTAGAACAATAATCTATTCTAATAACTTCCCCTTGTCCTACCTTTGAATGTTGACTAGCTAGTTCCCCTATCTTATATAGAGTTTCATCTGATAACTCACTTCCACCTGTCTTAACTATCAGATGACTCCCAGGAACATCCTTTGCATGAAACCAAAGATCATATCGATCTCCTATCTTAAATGTCACATATTCATTTTCTATATTATTTCTTCCATAATATACTGTTAATCCATCTATCTCTGTTGTAGGAGGCATAACCCTATCTATTTTTTTATTTTTTTTCTTTGTCTTAACTATCTTTTTAAGATATTTATTGGTTATTAATTCTTCCTCGATCCCTTCCAAAGTTTTCTTGTCATAAGCATAATTTATAAAAGATAAAATAGATTCTAAATATATTATCTCAGATCTTATAATCTCTAATCTTTCCTCACTATGTTGATATCCCCTCTTATGTTTATTATATAGGTTATAATAGTTATCTAAATTTTCATTAGAACTCTTTTGAGGATTTAAAGTTATCTCAATATCACAATTTTCATAAAAATCATAGAGAGTAATATTTTTTTCATATCCTTTTAATGCATAAAGATTGGCTGCTAATATATCTCCTATTTTTTTATATTTCTCATAGGTAGAATATTTTTCCCTATCCTTATTTACATTTTTCATAGTTTTTTTATTTCTTTTTATCTCCTTTTCAACTACTTTAGATAAAGTTCTCCTTTTATTATTAAATTGTTCTGAATTTAAAGTTTCTAATATATATGTATCTATCATCTCATTGATCGATTCAAATTTTACCTCTTCATATTTTTTTAGTGGAAGTTCAACTATAGTTCCATATTTAATAACCCCATCTTCTTTATAGATTGTAGGCGATCCAGGCTTATTTATAAAATCACAGAACTTTTCATAATCTGTCATATATTTTGCTGTAAGTTTTCCTAATCCATCTATATTTTGTATCAAAGAATCCTTTGCAAGATAACTATCAAACTCATCTTTAGATAGATCTTCAGGAGATATTTTTTTTGTGATAATTGGAAATTGATATTTGGCTCCACCCATTAATAATCTCAACTTATTTTCCTCTATGGAAAACTTTTTAAGTAGATCTAAGATAACATAGTCTTCATCTACTAAGATAATATTACTGTGTTTTCCCATAATTTCTACAATTAATTTAACTTTTTGTTTTACACCTAATTCATTAATTTTTTCAAATGAAAGTAGTAGTATCCTATCTTTTTTATATTGTTCTACACCAGTTAAGATTCCTCCTACTAAATATTTTCTCAGAGATAATGAAAAACTCATTGGTTTATCTAGGGCTACCTCTTTTTTTGTAGCTATATAGCATACAGGCAGATTAGGAGTAGCTGAGATATATAAATTTATTTTTCCTAAAAATATAGATAAACTCAGTGGTGAATATTGATATATTTTAGTTACCTTTCTATTTTTTAAAGTTTCATCTAACTCATCTTTTAATTTACTTAGGGATATTCCATCTATATATAACATAATTTTTCTCCTTTCTATATTTGTATTATTTTAATTTATCTTTTTTTATTTTTTACTTTCTTAATAAAAAATAGGAGGAAGGTAACCCTCCCTCCTACTATTATATTATATATCTTTTTTTACAACTATTAAGTTTTTTGCATCCATTATATTTATCTCTACCTCTTCACCACTTGGAGTTTCTATAACAACTACCCTGTGTGAATTAGAAATAATTTTTAATTCTGTATATAATTTTATACCCATTCCAGCAAAGAAATTTTTAATTACAGGAGTTCCTTTAACATCTAAAACACTTACAGAATCTCCTATTAAAAAATTAGTAATAACATCTGGTTTGAAAAACTCAACTTGATTTTTAAGATTTTCGAGTATTTTAATAAATACATCGGTAAATATATCTAGATTTTCTGTCTCTATATTTTTTGTAATACTAGAAATAATCATTTTATGAAAATTATTGTGATAAGTAAGTGCATTATCACCTTTTTTTGATAGAGAAACAAAAACTTTTCTCCTGTCATCATCTGATCTTTTTCTAGATATAAATCCCTTAGTAGACAATTTATTTATAGCAACTGTAGCAGTTCCCATTGTAACACCTAATTTATCTGATAAATTATTCATTGATAGTGATTGATTCCCTATAGCCTCAATAACATGAAGTTCTGTAGTAGTCAAACATTTTATCCCTTGTTTAAGTGCTAATGATTCCATTTCATAAAAAAGCTTTGTGAAATCTTCTATTACCGTATTAACTTTTTCTAAAGACATAGATCCTCCTTAACCTTTTAATTTTTGTATTTGTTCCTTATAATCTCCACCAAATACAAAAGATCCGGCTACAAATACATTAGCTCCAGCTTCTATACAAGGTTTAATTGTTGTATCTGTGATCCCACCATCTACTTGAATATCTATTGTAGAAGAAAGTTCCCTTACATCTTTTATTTTTTTTATAGTGGAAGGGATAAATTTTTGTCCTCCAAAACCAGGATTAACAGACATAATTAATACCATATCTAGTTCATCTATAACATATTTTAAATTTTCTACAGGAGTTGCTGGATTAAGTGCAACACCGGCTTTTAATCCATGATTTTTTATTTGTTGAATAACTCTATGAAGATGAGTTGTTGATTCAGAATGAACAACTATCATATCTGCTCCAGCTTTAACAAAATCTTCGATATATCTTTCAGGTGCATCTATCATTAAATGTACATCAAAAATTAGATCTGTTTTATCTCTAATAGATTTTATAATTGGTCCTCCAAATGAGATATTTGGAACAAAGTTTCCATCCATAACGTCTATATGTATCATATCTGCCCCGGCTTTTGTGATCTCTATTATTTCATCTCCTAATTTACTAAAATCAGCTGATAAAATTGACGGTGCAATCTTAATTGTATTCATCTTTATATTTCACTCCTTAAAATTAATTTTACTATAAATTTATTGTATCATATTTTGCTAATATTTATTCCATCTTTCTTCACTGTAAAACTTATAACACCACAGATAAAAATCATATCTACTCTGACTTATTCCATGATTAAGTTCATTTTTTATACCACATTCAGGTTCATTTATATGGATACAATTACTATATTTGCAAGTCTTGTATTCATTGAACTCTGTAAATAAACCAGCTAACTCCTCAGCTGTTTCAACTGGTGGAAGTTCTATAGAGGAAAATCCAGGTGTATCGATTACCCATCCACCATTTTTCATAGGAAGAAGTGTAGTTCCCTTAGTAGTATGTTTCCCCCTTGAATTTTTCTTACTTGTTTCTCCAATCTCTAAAACTTTTTCCTCTTGAAGCATATTAATCAATGATGACTTTCCTGCTCCAGATGGTCCCCCAAATGCAGTTATCTTATCTTTTATATATTCCTCTAATTTTTCTATACCTATACTTTTATAAGTTGAAATATAAAAAACTTCTATCTCCATTTTTTTTAAAAAGTTGAGTTGTTCTTCTAATTCTTTCATCTCTTCATCGTCCATTAATTCTATCTTATTAATAACTACTACTGGTTTAATATTATAATAAAAAGAATTAAGTAATAATATATTAAATCTTCCAATATCAAATTTTGGATCTAATGCTGAGAATTGAATAACTAAATAATCTATATTTGAAACTAGAGGTCTATGGATAATATTTTGCCTAGGATATACTTTGGTTATAGCTTTATCTTCACCAAATTCTACTAGATCCCCTGTAACACAATTATCTTTACTATTTTTTTTCTTTAGGATTCCTCTCAATCTACATTCATGGGTAGTTTCCCCTGACTGAACGTAATAAAATCCTTTTATTTTTGTAATTACTCTGCCTTTAATGTTTTTTCCTCCTCACTTTGAGTTGTAACTGTAATATTTATAATTGAACCTGCTAAAACATCTTTTCCAGCAGGATAATTAGTATCAATAATAGTATCTATAGGAAAGTCAACTCTATAAACTTTCCTTATATCTCCTATGACTAAGTTTTTTTCTCGAAGAATATCTTCCCCTTCTTTAATAGAAAATCCTAAAATATCTGGCATCCTAATATTTTCTATTTGACTTACGTTGACTAATAAAGACACTGGACTCCCACGAGAAATTACAGTTCCCTCTGAAGGATCTGTTCCTATAATTTTATTGTTTGTATAACCTTCCATTGTCCTCGAAACTCTATCTACTTTGATTCCTAGATCACTTAAAATCACCCTGGCATCTTGCATATTTTTACCTTTTAAATCAGGTAAAATTATTGTATCCATCCCCTTACTTATCCAAACTTTTATGGGTCTTCCCTTCTTTATATGTTTTTGAGATATAGGTAGTTGAGAATATATCTGACCTTTTTCAAATTCAGAATAATGCTCCCCCATATCGATTAATTTAAAATTTGTTTCTACCAATCCTTTAGCTTCATTAATTGTGAGGCCTTTTAAATTTGGCGTTTCATATAGATAATCATTAAAGAAAAATTTCAAACCTACATTTCCAGCAAGAAATATTCCAACTATAATGGCTAAACTACCTATCGTAATAATTATTTTCTTATTCATTTTATGCTCCTCAATATAACTATAGATTTCCCCTTAAATAGTAACATAAATATAGGTAAATATCAATTATACTGTAGGTTAATTAAACTATGAACCCATTAATTTAAAGAAACAAATAAATCTTTTAGACATGAAAAAAAATCCTATTCTTTGGTATTATAATAATATAAAAAATTTGAATATCCATAGCGAAAAAATTAAAAATTATTTAACCTTACTTATTTTATTTTTAGATGATATTTTATTTTTAGGTAGTATCTTATTAAATACTATTGTAAATATTGCCGCAAAAAATATTCTTCCCCAAAATATACCTATCATCTTAGCTCCTAATGAAACCATTAAAAGGGTATCTTCTATAAGAGCATGACATAAACTTATAAATACAGCTACTAAAAATAGATCTCTCTTACTATAATCTCCTTCCCTTGTTTCCTTTATAATCAGTCCACTTCCATAACTAACACCCATAGTAAGACCAACTATACATGTCAATGATAATCCTGGATCTATTCCTAAAAAAGACATCACTGGAGAAAATTTAGTATTTATCCAATCTATTATCCCTATTTTTTTTAATATTTTCATTAAAGCTAAAAGAATAAATATAATAATAAATATAGTTATATATTTTTTTAGTTCTCCTAATATCCAGTTTATAATTCCTGGATTTGTTTCCTTCAATGAAAATTTAAAAACTGCTATCTCTTGATACATATTAAAAAATTTAAATAATAAATTTAAAAATATCCCAGATATTATAGCACAAGATACTCTTACACATAAAATCTTCCAAGGTTTTGCTCCTGTCTCTGATATAACCTTTAATTCCACAGGAAGGGAGTGAGCAAATAAAATTATAGTAGCTACTATAGTTATCTCTGCCACTGTAAATGTATTATTTTGTGATAGAGTAAACAACACCAATATCCCACCATATATATTTGTTATTAAAGCTGTTGCCCACACAATTCCCATCTCTCCACTGAGACCTATGATTCCCATCAAAGGTTTTAAAGCTTTAGAAAGGATCTCTATCATACCAAAATTACTTCCAATTTTTACTATAATACTTATTGGTAGCATTATTTTTAGAAGTTTTAAACTTATATCTGCACTTTCTTTTAATAATTTCATCTTTCCCTCCATAATTATTATTAAAAAATTATAGATCTTATTTAAATCTAATTAATTTTTTTTACTTAAACTTAAGAATATTTTATCATATTTTACAATCTAAATCTCTAAAAAGATTTACATATATATAATAAGTAGGTATAATTTATTAATAACATAAATTAGGAGGATTATTATGAAATTAAATTATAAAAAATTAGATGAAAAATTTATAGATGAACTTCAAAAAAAAATAGTCAAAGTAGAAAATAATATCGAAGAATTATTAAAGATAGAAGATAAAACATATGATAATTTTTTTGACGTGATGGAACATCTTTTAGATGATATTGAAAAATTTTCATTTCCACTACATATTGAAATTTCAACAAGTATAACCGATTTAGGTAAGAAAACATATGAAGAATATATCCCTATTATGAATGAATTCACTTCAAAATTAAGTCAAAATGAAAAGATAGCTGATTCTATAATGAAAATTTATGAAACAGAAGATCTAAATGATATAAGGAAAAGAATCCTTGAAAAACAAATATTATCATTTAAATCTAGTGGTATAGGTTTAGATAAAGAAAATAAAGAAAAAATAAAATCTATCAACTTAGAGCTAGCTAAATTAGGAAATGATTTTAGTCAAAATGTAACTGATGCTACAAATAAGTATGAGTTGATTGTTGAAGATGAAAAAGTTCTTTCAGAGTTTTCAGACTTAGATAAAAAATCTGCTGAGATAGAAAAAGGAAGATGGAAATTTACCCTTCATGGTCCGTCTCTTACTGTATTTTTAAAATATTGTAACGATAGAGTGTTAAGGGAAAAAATTTATAAAGCTTCAGCTACAAAGGCCCCTGAAAATGAGGAACTCATTGAGAAAATTTTAAGTTTAAGGGATAAAAAAGCTAAAATATTAGGCTATGAAAACTATAGAGAACTATCTATTGCTTCAAAAACTGCAAATAACGCCTTAGAAGTTATCGATTTTCTAAAAGAATTAGGAAAGGAAGCTCTTCCTAAAGCTACCCAAGAGATCAGCGAATTAAAAGAATTTGCCAAGGAAAAATTTGGTTATGAAAATATAGAGATCTATGACTATCCATATCTTTCTAGAAAATTAAAGGAGATTAAATATAATTTTGATCCTAGTGAAGTAAAACCATATTTTGAAAAGAATAAAGTAGTTTTTGGTATGTTTCAATTTTTAAACAATATCTTCAACTTAAATGCAACACAAATAAAAGATGCTAAGTTATGGAATGACAAGGTGATAGCATTTGAACTAAAAAGAAATGAAGTAATTTTAGGAACTTTGATTATGGATTTAGAGACAAATGAAAATAAAAGAGGAGGAGCTTGGGCAGATAGTTGGATTACAAGTTATGAAAAAGATGGCATTAGAGTTCCAGCAACTGGAATAATCGTTTGTAATTTTCCTCCTAGTAAAGATGAAGTTCCATCACTACTCGATCATTCTGATGTAGTAACACTTTTTCATGAGATGGGACATGCTCTTCATCTTATTACATCTAAGACAAAGGAGATCTCAGCTTCTGGATTTAACGGAACTGAATGGGATGTTGTAGAATATCCTTCCCAATGGTTACAAGAGTTTGCTAATAATAAAGAGATCATAAAAACTTTTGGTGTCCACTATAAAACTAAGGAGATTATTCCTGATGAGTTGATTCAAAAAATCTTAGACTCTTTAAACTATGGACAAGGGTATTCAAATAATAGACAAGTTGAGTTTGGTTTATTTGATCTTATGATATATGACAATACTTATTCTAAAGAACAAGTTCAAGAAAAATTAGATCAAGTTAGAGAGATGGTTTCAGTAATAAAAACACCATCATATAATAAATTCCAATGTTCTTTTAGTCATATATTTGCAGGTGGATATGGAGCAGGTTATTATTCTTATAAATGGGCGGAAGTTTTGTCTGCTGACAGTTATACAGAGATGACTAAAGATGGAAAAATAGATAAACAACTAGCTAACAATTTTTTTGATAACCTTTTATCGTTAGGGGGATCAGTAAATATGAAGGAAAGTTTTTTCAATGTTCATAAAAGAAAACCAGATCCTAAAGCTTTATTAAAACTTACAGGAATTTTGTAAAATAATTTTTAATAAATATTAAAAATTAGATCAATCAGACTTTTAGAATATATATTCTAAAAGTCTTTTTTTTATTAATAAAAAAAATCCCCCCTTAACTACCTCAATACAAAAGTATCGATTTATAGTTAAGAAGAGGATTAAAAATTATTTATTTTATTTTACCATAAAATTAATTTCTGTTCTTCTGTTAGCTTTTCTTTCTTCAAAGGTAGCATTATCGTTTAAGAAATTAGTTTCTCCTAATCCTTCAGATATTACTTCTATGTTTTCATTAGTAAGGTTAGTTTTAATTTCATCTGCTACTTTATCAGCTCTTTCTTGAGAAAGTTTTTTATTATATTCCATAGAACCTCTACTATCAGTATAACTAGTTACTTTAACTACTCCAGCTTCTTTAGCTAAATCAGTATTCATTTCAGTAAAGATTGAATCGTTACTAGTTTCAGCATCTAATTTATCAGTTTCATAGTTTCTTGCAACTACTAAAGAACTATATTTATTAAGCATTAATTCTCTGTCTGCTTTTTCTTGAGCTATTCTATTTTGCTCAGCTAATTCTTTTGCTGCTAATATTTTTTCAGCTTCTAATTTTTTCTCTGCTTCTATTCTTTTCATCTCTGCTTGTTGTTTTTCATACTCAGCTTTCATAGCCATCTCTTTTTCTCTTGAGATTACATCTCTTTTGTTTTCTCCAAATTTATAACCAATTTTGATAGAAGCTAAGTTAGCTCTGTCACTTGAATACATATCAGAAGAACCACTTAGATCCATAGTTTCATAAAGAGCTTCTAAAGTAAAACTTCCAAATTCTTTTCCAATACCAGCAGCACCATAAAATCCATCTTTAGCACTAGAGTTATCATACATTGCCCATCCAGTTCTACCTACTAGATAAAATAGATCATCGCTTATTCCATATTTACCAGTTAAGTAAATAGGGAAAGCATTTGCTTTTGTTTCAGCTAATATGTTATCACCATTTCCACCAGAGAATTTAGATTTCCATTCCATACCAATACCATAATCAAAAGGATTTTCTTCAGCATTAAATAAAATTTCTGCTCCTAAACTTCCTCCCTCATCAAAATTTGAATATGAGTTGTTTCCCTCTCTCCAAGGTTCAAAACCACCTTTAAGCTCTAATTGAGCTCCATAAGTTACCCCACTAATTACTATTGCAGCCAACATAATCGATAATTTTTTCATAACCTTTCCTCCTTTTAAACTTAAATATTCATCTAATACTTGATTAACAATGAATAGTAACAGAATTAAAACAAAGTTTCAATACTTTAGAAAACTATTTTTTTCCTCAGTAATAATTGAATTCTTTTAGTTTTTATTGTCCTAAAAAAGACCGTTTTTTTAATAATTTTTTTTAATTAATTCCTAAATTTTAACTTTTAAAATGTAATTAATATCTACTACTATTTTATTATAAAATATCTTTGTATAATATCTATATTTTTTCTTCTACACCTTGATATTTTATAATATAAGTATAGCATATTTTATATAATAATCAAAAAAAATTAATTTTTTTTAATCTTAAAAATATATAGAAAAAAAATTCTTTATTCTGCTAATTTATAGATATTTACTATGTCTTCCTTTGTTAATTTAACAAAATTACCAAGGGTACCATTCTCCGTTGCTTTTGCTGCCATCTCTTCAAATTTTTCCCCATCTATATCTGCTTGGGATAATCTTGTAGGCATATCGATAGATGTAAAAAATTCCTCTGTTCTCTTAATACCTTCTAAGATTACTGATTCTGGATCATTAAAATTCATATCTACATTCCACACACGAACAGCATATTGTACAAACCTATCCATATTAGTTTTATATACATATTTCATCCATGCAGGAAATATAATAGCTAACCCTGCCCCGTGGGTAATATCATAGATTCCACTAAGTTCATGCTCTATCCCATGGGAGGCCCAATCTGTTTCCCTTCCCATATCTAATAAATTATTATGAGCTATAGTTGAAGATATCATTATCTCTGCACGGGCATTATAATCTTCTGGAAAATCTAAAGCTTTAGGAGTATTTGAAATGACTGTTTTTAAAACTGCTTCTGATAATCTATCAGTTAACTCTACATGTTTTTCATTTGTAAAATATCTTTCTAAAACATGAGCCATCATATCTACTGCTCCTGCTGCTGTTTGATAACTAGGTAAAGTATATGTAACTTCTGGATTTAAAATTGCAAACTTAGGTCTAACTATGTTCCCACTAAATGATTTTTTATACCAGCCATCTTCATTTGTGATAACACTTCCATTACTTGCTTCACTTCCTGCAGCAGGAATTGTTAACACCACTCCTACAGGAAGTGTTTTTGATACAATAGCTTTTCCCTCAAAAAAGTCCCATACATCTTTATTATATTTTACTCCAGCACCAATAGCTTTAGCCGAATCGATGGCACTTCCTCCTCCAACTGCTAAGATAAAATCTATATCATTATCTTTACATATTTTTATTCCCTCTCTAACTAAAGATAATCTAGGATTTGGTAATACTCCACCTAATTCAAATATTTCTATCTCTTCATCTTTTAAATTTTTTATAATTTTGTCATAGAGACCAAATTTTTTAAGACTTGTCCCACCATAGTGAAGTAATACTTTTTTCCCATATTCTGAAACTTTTTTCCCAACTTGATCCTCTACGCCCTTACCAAAAATTATCTCTGTAGTATTTTGAAAATTAAAATTTAACATATTTCCTCCTTTTATATATACCATTATATACAATAACTATCTTGCTATTTTTTTTATAGCTCTTAAAATTTCTTTATTCTCATATATGATTTTAAACTTATCTCTTAACCAATTTAATTCTGTATCTGAAACTTCTAAATTTATCTTTAAAAATTCCTCTATTTTTTTTTCCTCCTCTGGAAGAAGTTGTATCCTGGTAGAGTTATTTATCTCCTCAATAGTTCCCTTACCCTCAAAATATGAAATAAGTTTTTTCCAATTTGAGATATTATCTACCTTTCTAAGGAGCATAATACATGTAAAATTTAACTCTGGAATATCTTTATATCCTCTTTTTTTTAAAAAATCTAATATCTCTTGATTTTTTTTTGTATTAAAGATTAGCTCTCCACTTTTTTTTGTATTCATAATCTTAGGCATCTTATTAGTTTTACCTTCCATCTTAAGATATTTTGAAAGGGGTACTATCTTTGTCTCTAAATAAAAATTAATAGCGAACTCATTAAAACTCTGAGATCCTGGAATATCTCCCTTATCTATAATTTTTATCATCTCATCTATTTTTTCAAAATTTACCAAATTTAATCACTGCTAACAAAAATCTATATAAATCTATATATTTTTGAATTTTCCTACTTCACCCTGTCTCGCTTTGCCGAAGCTACTACGATTTGTTATAACAGTCCATAGGCTTAAATTCCCGTCTTAGCCAACGGTACATATGAATATTAACTTTTTAATTTGCTATTTTAT
>DDQV01000102.1 GCA_002342785.1 Fusobacteriaceae bacterium UBA2433
ATAGTGATAAAGTAATCGTTAGAGATATTAAATGATACTTGGGATATTTTTTATTTAAGAGCTAATGAAAAACTTTTAAATTTAGGAATGAATATAAAATTCTACAAATAAAATATTTTGTTATATTTAAAGATGGTTAAGTATTAATGGGGTTAAAAAAAGATAACTAATTTAAGAAAAAATATATAAGGAGAGGAAGAGATGAAGGGGAAAACAAGGAAAAAAATAATTGATATTTTTCGTTATATAATGGGATTTCCTAAATCTATATATATAAATTTTAAATATTTTCCATTGAAAATAGCTATAAAATTACCTATATATGTTTCGCACAAAGTTAAATTTCAAAATCTTGAGGGAGAAATAATTTTAGGTAAAATTAAACCTGGAATTGTCAGAATAGGATTTGGAAGTGTTGAAAATTATGATTTCAAGTATACTAGAACATCATTAAATTTTAATGGGAAAATATATTTTGAAGGAAAAGCTAAAATTGGTTATGGAAGTAAAATATCTAATGAAGGAACTTTAATTTTAGGTGATAATTTTCAAATTTCAGCAGCAAGTACTATAATTTGTAGAAAAAAAATAAAATTTGGAGAAAATAATTTAATAGCATGGGATAGTGTAATAATGGACACAGATCATCATCATATATATAATTTTAATGAAGAAAAAATAAACGAAAATAGAGATATAAATATTGGAAATAATGTTTGGATAGGTGCTAAGGTTTTTATATTAAAAGGAAGCCAAATTCCCAATGATTCCGTTGTAGGAGCAGGAAGTATTGTAAGCAAAAAAATAACAGAAGCAAATGTTATAATTTCAGGAAATCCTGCAAAAATTGTAAGAAAAAATATTAAATGGAAAGAGTAGTCTTAAAATTAATTGTTTAATAGAGGCATCTATTTGATATTAAAAATATTCCTTTTTATGATTTCAAGAAGTGAAATTATATCGATAAAAAAAATATCTGTGGTAGAAAAAAGAGGGGAGAAATCATGAAAAAAATATTAATAGTAAGATTTAAACAAATAGGAGATTCTGTGTTAGCAACTCCTATTTGTGAGTCACTTCGAAGAACATATCCTAATGCTAGAATAGATTATATAGTTTATGATCATATAGCGCCTTTATTTGAAGGACATCCAGCAATAGATAATGTAATATCTATAACTAAGGAAGAGAGGAAAAATCCTTTAAAATATATAGCTAAGGTGTGGAAAGTAACTAGATTAAAATATGATATTATAATAGATATAATGTCTACTCCTAAATCTGAATTTTTCACATTATTTGGTAGATCAGCAGAATATCGTATAGGTCGATGGAAACCTAAAAGAGGCTATACTTATACTCATTCAGTGAAAGAACCAAAGGTGTCTCGTGATAAGGTAGATAAATTTTTACATATGTTAAAGCCATTAGAAGAAGCAGGAATAAAGATAAAGTATGACACAACTTATAGGATAGTATTGGCAGATAAAGAAAAAAATATGATGAAAGATAGGATGGTAGAGGCAGGGATAGATTTTAATAAACCTGTCTTTGCATTTGCTATAAATAGTAGAAGACCTGAAAAGATGTGGAATCCTGAAAAAATGAAAAAATTGATTACAGTTATTTTAGATAGATATGACGCTCAAGGAGTATTTTATTATTCACCAGCAGAGAAAGAATTTGCAAAAAATATGCACAGTGAATTAGAGATGAGATCAGATATTTTTTCTAATATAACGACTAAATCTATAAGGGAATTAGCTATGTTACTTTCTAATTGTGATATGTTTATTGGTAATGAAGGCGGACCGAGACATATTGCTCAAGGATTAGATATACCTAGTTTTGCTATATTTTCAATGGGAGCAGAGAAGAAAGAATGGTTATCTAATGCCAATGATAGACATAGAGGAATAGAAGTAAATGATTTTATTAAAGAACTAAACGTAGAGATACCAAAAAACTCTAAAGATAAGTATGAGTTAATAACTCCTGAAAGGATTTTACCAATAATAGATGAGATGATAGGTAAATATGTAAAAATAAAATAAAAGAAGTAAAAGTAATACTAAAATTATAGGTGGTAATATGAAAATTCTAAAAGAAGAATATAAAAATTGGGATATTTATTATTTAGAAGTTGATAAAAAGCTCCTAAATTTAGGTGAAAATTTAGCTGATGGAAAAAAACTAAATATTACAAATATATATAAAGAAAGCCAACGAAATTATGTAGCTAAAATAAAATTTAATAATAAATATTATGTATTAAAATCTCCCAGAAATGAATTTAGAATTCCACAAAGAAGATTTTTTACTAGATTTAAAGATGGTGAAGTATTAACGACATTAAAAAATATAACTAATTTAAAAAAAAGAGGATTAGATATTTTTGCTACTCCCTTTTTAGCTATGGTTAAGAGAGAAAAAGGTGTGATAATAGAATCTTATATAATATTAGAGTATATAGATGGAAAAGATGCAGGAGAGAAAAAAAATGAAGCTATAGAGTTAGTAAAAAAAATGCATTCTTTTAAAGTTTATCATGGAGATTTTAATCCTGGAAATTTTGTATTTGATGGAGATAAATTAAAAGTAATTGATACTCAGGCAAAAAAATATTGGTTTGGAGAATATCGTGCTCATTATGATATGTTAACGATGAAAATAGATTCATATCGTGAGATGAAATATCCATATAAAAAAGATTTTTGGTTTTATTTGGCCTTATTTATGAAAAGATTAAAAAGATTAAGATCCATTGAAAAAATCAAAAAGTGGAAAAAAAAGAAAAGAGATCAAGGTTGGAAAATATAAGAAGTAATCATTATTTATAAGATTCTATAATTTGCCTTATAAAGATTTGATGAAACAAATAAGTTATAAATACAAAGGTTGATTTTTAAAGATCCAAATAAGAGGTTGGTTTTATAGCCTAATTTCATTGACTTAGAATTGGTATTATTATGTATATAATAATCATAAAATTTAAATGTTTATTATAAGAATATAATGATCTTAAAGAGATCGGTAAAAACAGAAAAAATTGAATAAAAAGTGGTTTAGATTAGATGAAATAGAGGTTGTTAAAAGGTGGAGAAAATAGACAAAATTAGAGTATAGGATGTCTATTTAATATACTCTTTTTTATTATTTAGAAAATTATAATAGTCAAATATTGTAAAAATTTATTTTTTTAATGAAGAAAATAAAAAATTAAAATAAGGATGTGAAAATGAATAAACTTATAAGTATTATAATACCAGCATATAAAGTAGAAAAGTATATTTCTAAATGTATAGAAAGTATACAGTCTTCTTCTTATAAGAATTGGGAGTTAATTATTATAAATGACTGTAGTCCAGATAATACAGAAAATATAATTCTCAATTATGCATCATTTGATAGTAGGATTACATATCTAAGAAATGACTTTAATTTAAAAGCCTCGGAATCTAGAAACAAAGGATTATTACAAGCAAAAGGTGACTATATATTATTTGTTGATGCGGATGATTATATTTCCCCCAAATGGATAGAAAATCTTTTGATAGCGGCAGAAAAAGAAGAAGCAGATGTGGTAATTGGAAAGAGCATAGAGTTTAATGATTCTGAATCAAAAGATTATAAAATAACAGATTTAGATAGTTCTAAAGTAATTAGTTATAAAAATATGAGAATGAATAGAAATTCTGTTTTATGGAATAAACTTTACAAAAAATCTCTAATTTCAAAACATAGATTTAACAAAGATGTAAAAACAGGACAGGATCTTTTATTTAATTATTTAGTCTTGGCTAAAGCAAATAAAATTTATTATACAGATAAAGGATATTATTATTATAGATTGGATAATCAAAATTCTATAACAAGAACAAAGTCTAAAAAAGATATTATAGAAAGTTATATAAAAACTTTGAAAGTAATGGGAACTTATAATAAAAATATAAAAGAGATAAATTCTATAACTATGTATAAAATTGCCGAAGCAATATTATTTAACTGGTATCAGATGAAGAGTATAGAAAAAACAGATTTAGAACTTCCTATAAAAGAGATAAGAAAGATATCAAAGTTTTTACCAGAAAAAATATGGGTTAAAGTAATGAGTAAAAAAGTGAGGAGAAAACTATAGATAATAAAATTTTTAAAAATTAAAGAATATATTTTTTTGAAATAAGGAGGAAGAATTAAGATGAAGCTTTATTGTTTAAAAGAATATATAAAGGGAGAAATATCATCTAGTTACAGAAAAATCCCAAGTAAAATAAGAAAGGATCCTATTAAAAATTTTTTACTTTATTATAGATTTGCTTATATATTACATAGAAAGAAAAGTAAATTTTTAAAAAAAATTGCTAGGAAAATAAAAGTAAAAATATTTTATAAATTTTCGGTAGATATAAATTTAGATGCTGAAATTGATATGGGATTTTCTCCAAGTCACTTGTCTGGAATAGTTATAGGACCTTGTAAAATTGGTAAAAATTTTAATTTAAGACAGCAAGTAACATTGGGAAGAGTAAGAAAAAATGGAGGATATCCGGAGTTGGGGAACAATATTTATATGGGAGCAGGATCGAAGATTATAGGGCATGTAAAAATAGGAAATAACGTGAAAATAGGAGCTATGAGCTTAGTGTTAAAAGACTGTGATGAAAATAGTACATATGTAGGAATACCTGCAAAAAAGATAACTAGTAAAAAATAATTTGAAATATTATAGAAATTTTAAAAGAGATAAATAGAAATTATCTTATTGAAAAAAATCAAAATCAAGTTAAGATTTTATAAAAAATAAAAAATTTATATAATAAAAAAATTTACTAAATAATCAAAGATAGGGAGGATTAATGAAATATTTACATATAATGCATAATGAAAAATTCAATAAAGCTTATATAGATTTTATTAATAAAAATTTTAATTCTAAAGAACATTTATTTCTATTTTTAGGTGGTAGTAAAACAATAGAAATTCCAAATTATCCAAATGTGATAGTGGGAAGTAAAAAGGGTGGATTAGAAAGAAAAATTAATTGGAATAGTCTATTGTTTAGACATGGTTATAAGTCAGAAAAAATATTTTTACATGGTCTTTGGAATGATAAAGTAATTAATTTTTTGTTTATTAATTCTTTTTTATTAAAAAAATGTAACTGGATAATTTGGGGTGGAGATTTATATGCTTATAAAACTCCTAAATTAACATTTAAATCAAGATTTCATGAATTTATGAGAGCATTTTGTATAAAAAGATTTGGAGGAATAATTGCTCTTTCCATGGGTGACTATGGTTTAGCTAAAAAATGGTATAGAACAAAAGCTAAAGGATATCAAGGGATGTATATTAATCCAGTGAATTTAGAGATGTTAGATAATTTAGAAAAAAAAGAAAAAAAAGAAATTATAATACAGGTTGGGAATTCGGCAGATCCTTCTAATAACTATGAAGAAGTATTTGAACTAATAGAAAAATTTAAAGGTGAAAACATTAAAATAATTGTTCCTTTATCATATGGAAATAAAGAATATGCCAAAAAAATAAATCAATTAGGTCAAGAAATCTTTGGGAATAAATTTGAAGGATTAATGAAATTCATGAAGCCGGAAGAATATACACAACATTTATCAAGTGTTGACATATTAATTTTTAATCATAAACGCCAACAAGGATTAGGAAATATTTATGCACTAGCTTACTTAGAAAAAAAAATATATATAAGAGATGATATATCCAGTTGGAATTTTTTAAAAAAAGATTTAGGTTTTGAAATTAATTCAACTAATAAAATAAAAATTATGGACTTTAAAGAATTTATTTTTGTAAATGGAGAAAAATCAAATAAAACAATGGCTTTAAATACTGTGTATTCAGAAATATATATTAAAAATTTGTGGAATAAAATATTTAAGGAGTAAATAAATGGGATTTATTACAAAAGAAGAATTAAATAAAATAGGCTTTAAATCGTTAGGAGAAAATATTTTAATAAGTGATAAATGTAGTATATATTCACCAGAAAAAATCTCTATAGGAAGTAATGTTAGAATTGATGATTTTAGTATTTTAAGTGGTGATTTAAAAATAGGTTCATATATTCATATAGCAGCGGGTTGCTATTTGTATGGAGGGGAAAGTGGAATAGAAATGATGGATTTTTCAGGGCTATCTTCAAGAGTTTCTATATATGCAGCTTCTGATGATTATACAGGTAAAAGTTTGACAAATCCAACTGTACCAGAAAAATATAAAAGAATATTAAAAGGAAAAGTAACAATAGAGAAACATGTAATAATAGGTTCAAGTACGGTAATACTTCCAAGATTAACAATAAGAGAAGGTGCATCTGTGGGAGCTCAAAGTTTAGTTATAAAAAACTGTGAAGAATGGATGGTATATTTTGGTTCACCTGCTATAAAATTAAAAGAAAGAAAAAAAGATTTACTAAAACTCGAAAAAGAATTTTTAAGAGAAAAAGGAGGATTAAATGGAAAATAAATTTAAAAGCCCTATAATGGTTACAAAATCATTTTTACCACCAATAGAGGAATATCATAAACAAATTGAAAAAATATGGAGAACAAGTTGGTTGACAAATATGGGTCCCTTGCATAATGAGTTTAAAGAAAAATTAAATGACTATCTAAAATGTGAAAATTTATCTTTATTTATAAATGGTCATCAGGCTTTAGAGATTGCTATTAAATCATTAAATTTAAAAAAAGGTGGAGAAATAATAACTACACCTTTTACTTTTGCTTCTACAACTCACGCAATAACAAACACAGGATTTAAACCAGTGTTCTGTGATATAGAGATGGATCACTATAATATGGATGCTAATAAGATTGAAGAATTAATAACAGAAAATACAGTTGCTATCATGCCAGTACATGTGTTTGGTAATCCTTGTGATGTAGAAAAAATTCAAGAGATAGCAGATAAATATAGTTTAAAAGTTATTTATGATGCAGCTCATACTTTTGGTGTAAAAATAGATGAAAAAGGAATAGGAAGTTTTGGAGATTTATCTATGTTTTCACTCCATGCAACTAAGGTATTTAACTCTATAGAAGGTGGAGTATTGTCATTTAGAGATCCTTCTTTAAAAAGAAAAATATTGAATCTTAAAAACTTTGGTATAGAAGGTCCTGAAAGTGTTGTTGATATTGCTGGAAATGCTAAGATGAATGAATTTCAAGCTGCAATGGGATTAGTAAATTTAAGATATGTTGATGAAGAGATAAAAAAAAGAAAGTTACTTGTTGAAAATTATAGAAGAGAACTATTAAAAATTGAAGGAATAAAAGTTATAGAAGATATAGAGAAAGTAAAACATAACTATGCATATTTTCCTATACTTATTGATGAAAGTAAGTTTGGAATGACAAGAGATGAACTTCATGAAAAAATGAAAGAATATAATGTGTTTACAAGAAAATATTTTTATCCATTAATTACAGATTTTCAGTGTTATAAAGGTAAATATAAAGATGATCATCTAATAAATGCAAATTATGTAGGAGATAGAGTTATGACATTACCACTATATGGAAATTTAGATTTAGAAGATGTTTTACAAATATGTAGAATAATTAAAAATAAATGTCAGAGTTAAAAAAACAAAAATTATTTTATACAGTATGTTAGATAATAGGAGAATTTAAGTAGAAAATTTTAGTATGTAATTATAAACCTCTTAATAATAGAATAGAGGATTAGAAGCATATTATCTTTTTTATGTAATGAATTATTTTTATTTCGTGATCTAATCAAATATTTAAGATCTTTTTTGTTAAAAGACTTTAAAAGAAAAATGAAATTTGAATATATTTTTTATAACATAATTATAGATGAAATATAATAAAAAATCTACCGTATAGATATGTTAAAATTATGCAATTTTCGTGGGATTAGAATAATTATTGACAAAAATTTAGAGTAGCTAAAGAATAGTTGATTTCAATTATATAGATAACAAATTTAGCAAAATAAAAAAAATTTGATTTTAAATAAATCATAAAGAAAATGTATAAAGTTAGAGGAGGAATTGAATTGAAAGGAATTGTATTAGCAGGAGGATCCGGAACTAGACTTTATCCAATAACAAAAGCAATATCAAAACAAATAAATCCAATATACGATAAACCAATGATATATTATCCATTATCAATATTGATGTTAGCAAATATTAAAGAAGTCTTAATTATATCTACTCCTCGTGATCTTCCATTATTTAGAGAACTTCTAGGTGATGGTAGTAACTTTGGAATAAAATTAGAATATGCAATACAAGAGAATCCCAATGGATTAGCAGAAGCATTTATAATTGGAGAAGAATTTATTGGGAATGATTCTTGTGCTTTGGTCTTAGGAGATAATATTTTTTACGGACAAGGTTTAGGAACTAATGTAAGAATGGCTTCCGAGATAGAAAAAGGTGCGTATATATTTGGTTATCCTGTAAAAGATCCAGAAAGATTTGGAGTAGTAGAATTTAATGAAAAAGGAGAAGCAATTTCGTTGGAAGAAAAACCAGAGAATCCTAAATCTAAATTTGCAATTCCAGGATTATATTTTTATGACAATACAGTAGTAGAAAAAGCAAAAAGAGTAAAGCCATCTCATAGGGGAGAACTTGAGATAACAACTCTAAATGAAATGTATCTAGATGAAGGAAGTTTAAATGTAATAAACTTTGGAAGGGGTATGGCGTGGCTTGATACTGGAACCCATGATTCGTTATTAGAAGCAAGTAATTTTGTAAAAACAGTACAAAAGAATCAAGGGTTATTTGTAGCATGTCTTGAGGAGATTGCTTATAATAATAAATGGATAACAAAAGAAGATGTAGTTAAATTAGCTCGGCCATTACTTAAAACACATTATGGTGAATATCTGATGGATTTAGTTAAATAAGAAAAATTATTAGAAATTATAATTGACTTTTAGAAAAAATAGTTAAAAATCGAAAGAGTTGTAATTTAGACTTTAGTATTAAGATGCATAATATGTAAATAAAGTTAAAGGAAGTGACAGTAGTGAAAACATATTTGATAACAGGGGCTGCTGGATTTATAGGAGCTAATTTTTTAAAATATAAATTAAAACAAGATAGAGAAGATAAGTATATAGTTTTAGATAAATTAACCTATGCAGGGAATTTAGGAACTATAAAAAAAGAAATTAAAGATAATAGGGTAGAATTTGTCAAAGGAGATATCTGTAATAAAGAGTTGGTAGAAAATATTTTCATGAATTATGATATTGACTTTGTTGTAAACTTTGCAGCAGAATCTCATGTAGATAGATCTATAGAAGATCCAGGGATATTTTTAAAAACAAATATTTTAGGGACTCAAATCTTGATGGATGTTGCAAAACAACATTGGATTACTGGTAAAGATGATTTTGGATATCCTGTATATAGCGATGGAAAAAAGTTTCTTCAAGTTTCCACAGATGAAGTTTATGGTAGTCTTTTAAAAGATATACCAGATGGGGAAGAATTGAAAGTTATTGATGAAAAATTAAAAATCATTTTAAAAAATAGAAAAATAATGCCAAAGAGTTTTGGAAAAGAATTTTTTACTGAAGAAACTCCACTAGATCCAAGATCTCCATATGCTACTTCTAAAACAGGAGCAGATATGTTAGTAAGAGCATATGCAGAAACATATCATTTTCCTGTAAATGTAACAAGATGCTCTAATAACTATGGACCTTATCACTTTCCTGAAAAATTAATACCATTAATTATAAAAAATATATTGGAAGGTAAGAGCTTACCGATATATGGAGATGGAAAACAAGTTAGAGATTGGCTCTATGTAGATGATCACTGTAAGGGTATCGACATGGTAATAGATGGAGGAAGATTAGGTGAAGCCTATAATATAGGTGGTTTTAATGAAGAAACTAATATTAATATAGTAAAACTTACTATTGATTTAATTTCTAGAATAATGAATGAAGAACCTGAGTATCAAGAAGTTCTTAAAACAAAATTAGATAATATAAATTATAGTTTAATTATCCATGTACAAGATAGATTAGGACATGATGCAAGATATGCTATAGATCCTACAAAAACAGTTAAAGAACTTGGATTTTATCCTGAAACACCATTTATTGAAGGGATAGAAAAGACTATTAAGTGGTATCTAAATAATCAAGAATGGGTACAAGAAGTAGCCAGTGGAGAATATAAAAAATATTATGAGGAAATGTATAATAAAAGATAAAAAATCATTAAAAACTTTACTAAAATTAAGATAGTGTAGCTCAAAATTAGGAGATTATGACATGATAAATAGAGATAGGTTTTTAGAATATTTTGATAAAGAAAAAATAAAAAAAAAGAAATGTATTCAAAATAATGAAGGTAGAAGAATTATATTTACAGAAAAAATTGATGGAGAAATATATTTCATTAAAAAATATATACCCAGAAAACAAAGGAAAAGGTCTATAGCATTTGGTTTACGAAAAGATAGGGTGGAACATTATAAGTTTATCTCAGATAAATTAGAGATATTAGATATACCACACGTTAAACCAGAATGTATTATTATTAATAGAAAATCATTTTTTGAAAGGGAATCAATTTTAGTGACAAAGTATGGAGGAATTCCACTTGGAGAAATACCTGATTTGGAGAAAAAAGAAAATAGAAAATTATTTGATAAATTTTTTAACTATTTTATATTGATGTGTAAAAATGGAATTTATTCTACTGATTATAATTCTGGAGGTGCTTTAGTAAAGAATGATGAGTTATATCTTATAGATTTTGATCCTTATAGAACAAAATGGATTGTTACAAAAAAATTTAAAGAGTATGTTATTTACAAATTGGAAAAAACTTTGCATATAGATAAAAAAAATGATGAAGAGTTTAAAAACTATTTAAAAAAACAAGTATTAAGAGTTCGAAAAGAGTTAGGGTGGGAATAAATAGTTTAAAATAATTTAATTATTGAAAAGGATAAGAGAATATATAAAGAGTGCAGTGGCATCTGTCCAATGTATTCTTTTTTTTTTGTATATTTTGTGTTATTATATAGAGAAAAATATGTATACGAACAAAAATAAAAAAATGAGGAGGCTCTAGTTTGAAAAAAATATTAATTATACATACAGCATTTATTGGAGATATAATTTTGTCTACTCCTCTAATAAAAAAAATAAAAGCTAAGTATATAGATGAAGGATCTAGTATTACCTATGTAACAACTCCAGCAGGAGCTAGTGTGTTAAAAAATAATCCAGATCTAGATGAGATCATAGCCTATGACAAAAGAGGAACTCATAAAGGATTTAAAGGACTTTATTTACTCGGAAAAAGACTTAACTATAAAGGGTTTGATGAGGTAATAATTCCTCATAGATATTTAAGAAGTTCTATCTTAGGAAGATTAACTGGAGCTCCTATAAGGATTGGATATGATAATGCTAGTGGAGGTTTTTTGTTAACTAAAAAAATTCCTTATGATAGATCAAAACATGAAGTAGAAAAATTATTATCATTTATAGAGTTAGATAATTTTACAAATAAAAAATTATCTCTCTATCCAAGTGAGATAGATAAAAAAAAGATAGATGAAATTTGGGAAAAAAATAATTTAGAAGGAAAAAAAATAATTTTAGTTGCACCTGGAAGTAAGTGGTTTACTAAAAAATGGCCAATTGAATATTTTAATGAACTCTTAAAAAAATTAGCAAAAAAAAGTGAGTATAGAATTGTCCTCATTGGAGGGCAAGAAGAATCTATGCTTAATATGTATACGGATAAAAATATAATAAACTTAATGGGTAAAACTAGTTTATTAGATGTAGCCGAACTTTGTAACAGAAGTGAGATTATAGTTACTAATGATAGTTCTCCTATCCATATAGCGTCAGCTTTTGAAAAACTCCATATAGTAGCTATTTTTGGAGCTACAACAAAAGAATTGGGATTTTTTCCATGGTCAAAAAATTCAGAGGTATTAGAAAATAATAATTTAGATTGTAGACCTTGTGGATTACATGGTGGAGATAAGTGTCCTAAAGGACATTTTAAATGTATGCTAGATATTAAACCAGAAATTGTATATGAGAAGATACAAAATTATTTAAATTTAAAACCTTAATCATAGAATTCAATTTTTTAGGAGAATGATGATGAAGAAAAAAAAAAATAATAATGTTACTATCTATTATAGCCACGAGAAATATCTAAAGATATTGGATGATTTTGAGGATTTAAAGGTAGAAAAAATATTTAAAGATGATAATAGAAGTAAAGTTAGTTTATTTTCCTTTGAGAATGAAAAATTAGTATTTAAAATTCCTAAAGAAAAAAATAAACGAAAGTGGCAAAGGTTACTATCTATTTTTAGAGGTTCAGAATCTTATCGAGAATTTTTACAAGCAGAAAAAATTTATAAAGCAGGGTTGCAAACATATAAACCAATCTTAGCCTTGGAGAAAAGAAAATACGGTTTTGTAGTGGATTCTTATTTTATATGTGAATATCTTTTAGGGGAAACAGGCTCTATAAAATATTTAGGAGTTATTAAAGAAAAATTAAATAAGATCCATGAATTGGGATATTTACATGGGGATTCTCAACTAGTTAATTTTGTAGTGGATAAAAAAAATGTTTATATTATAGACTCGAAATTTTCAAAAAATAAATATGGAAAGTTTGGGTCTAGATATGAATATATATATTTAGAGGAGAGTTGTCCTAAAGAGATAGACTATGAAAAAAAAGATATATATTATAAAGGAGCAAAATTATTAAATAATTTTTTACATATCTTAGGTAAGATGAAAAAAAAATTGAAGAACAAAAAATAGATATATTAAATTTTTAAAATGAGGAGGTAGAAAAATAAAAGTAATAGTCGATAGTAAAGATACAAAAGTTTGTTTCGATAAAAATAAAAAAGTATATATAAAAGAATTTTATCCAAAATTTGAGGAAAAATTAAAATATTTTTTTAGACTTAGAAAGTATCCTGGAGAAAATTTTTATTTTGTTGCTGAAACGTTAAAAAAACTAGGAATAAAAGTTCCAGAAGTTATAGAATATTCTAAATATAGAGTCGTAACAAAGGATATTCAGGGAACTGTATTAAGAGAATATTTAAAAAAAGATGATGTTATAGTAAAAAATTTTTTAGATATAATAGTAAAGATATTAAAAAATAATATATATTATAGTGATTTTAATACTAAAAATTTTATAGTTAAAGGGAAAGAGATTTTTGTAATAGATTTAGAAGGTTATAAAGTTGGAGGAATGGCGTTTAAAAAGAAGAAGGAACTACACAATAGATTATATAAAGCTTTGAAAAATGATCAATGGGTAAAATATATAGAGGAAAGACTATAAAAATATTCAACTAGAACTAAAGGAGATTTAGTAATGATAAATAATTATAATAAAATTGAAGAGATTGAAAATTTAAAAGATTTAGAA
>DDQV01000089.1 GCA_002342785.1 Fusobacteriaceae bacterium UBA2433
CTAACCAAATTATAGAAATATATGGGTTTAAATATTTTGTAATTAATATTACAATAATTTAACTCTTAATGTCAAGAACTTCTTTTTTGAAACCTGTTTTTTTAATCAAATAACAACCTGAAAATTCTATATTATTTGTAATTAAAATTTTTATACCTTTGTCATAATCTATTGGATTTATACGAAGTGACAAGCCACAACTAGATGTTATTTCCCTTGGAACAGGAATTATTCTTATATCTAAATCAACTTCTTTTAATAATTTCTCACTCTTAATAGCCATATGAGTAGATTCAAAGGAAATAAGATTAAATTCTTCTACTTTTTTCATTTCTTCCCCTTTTGCTCTTTGGTAATTTTTTATAAAAAACATTTTATGGTCTTATTAACTTATCTGCACCTTGTAATCTTTCTGTGATGGTATACATATTGCTAACCTCTCCTACTGCTAATTTATCTGCTAAATTATAGTAGTTAAGACATGTTCCACAAGTTAAAATTTCTACTCCCATATTTTTTAAAGTTTTTAAATCTTCTAGTGTAGGAGCATCTTCTATAGTTAGTTTGGCCCCACCATTATAAAATAAAACTGTAGTAGGTAAAGTATCCATCTCAGTTAATGTATAGATAAAACCTTTCATCAATACACTTCCTAATTCATCGATACCTTCCCCCATCTTATCTGAAGAGATAGCAACAACCATTTTTTTATCTGATGTTTCATCACTTAAATCAGTATTAATACTTCCATCGCCCTTAATGATAACAACTTTATATTTATGCTCTTCAATTTTTTCATGATTAGATTCAAGTTTCATCTCTTTAGCCATTTTTAAAAGATTTTCCATTGAAGATTCATTGTCGACTAACGTTTCTACACTTCCATCGCCCTCTATATTTCTCAATGCTTTTTTAGTTTGAATTACAGGTAATGGACAAGCTAATCCCATAGCGTCTATTTTTATCAAAATTATTCCTCCTTATTTTTTATAATAATTTTTTTAGTTTAATTTAATTATGAAACTAATATTCTAGTGTTATCGATTCTTTTAGTTACTCCTATTTTATCTGAATGTTCTAAAAAAGCAACTAAATATTTTCTACTAGTTTCTATCTTAGCTTTTACATCAGGAAGTTTTATCTCTTTACCATCTTGACCTAATTGATTTATTATTGTCATTAATCTATTATAATCTGATTCTAGAAGGAAAATATCTTTTTCTATAAATTTTAATTTTCCTAATAATACCATCATATCAAAAACTTTTTTTAAATCGTTAGGATTTTCAGCTAATTTGGAAAGTTCGTCGTATTTAGGAGGTTTATATCCATTATTTTTATAAGTTTTCAAGATTATATCTTTAATTTTTTCTTGATCTTTACTTAATTTTATTTCAAAATCGAAAATTGAAACTAAATTGGAATTTACTTTAATAACTTTGTCATCCTCTAATTTTGATAAGATCTCTAAATAATTTTTATTTTTAATTTTTTTAGAGAAGACTTTATTTCTAAGAGTAGAAGTATTTTCACCTATAAGAAGTGGGTTGTTATTATGAAATTCTTTTAAAAGTTTTAGAAGTTCTATTTGTTTTTCTTCTAAGAAATTTTTATGGATATATATAGTTTCATTTAAACTTGTTAACTCTAGAACATCTTTATTTGCAATTAATTTTTTTAAAGGTTCTGTAATATCTTCGGCACTACCAAAATTTAATTTTATCTCTTCAAAAGATGGATACTTAGGACTTAATTCCTCTATCATACTAGATAATTTTATACTGTTATCATTTTTTCCACCCTTTAATGTTTCAATTAATTTTTCATCAAATCTTTTAGCTTTAACAGCTAAAGGGTTTAGGATAGTTACTCCTCCAATTGTAAACATAGGGGAATAATTACGAAGGATTCCTAAATCTCCAGTGAATCCAACCAATTCTTTTTCTAATATTAATTGAGCATAGCCACTGTCTCCTGCTTTTAATTCCTGTTTATCTAATAATTTTATCCTACAAATAATCTCCTTAGTCCCGTGATGGAATCTAACTCTTTGATTATTTTTTAGAACTTTATTATTGGAAGATAGATAATTTATCTCTACATCCATAAGTCTAGTTACAGATAAAGAATTAGGAGTAGCTACAACACTTCCCCTTTTTATATCCTCTTTATCTACTCCTGCAAGGTTTATGGCACATCTATTTCCGGCACTGAGTGTATTTACACTTACACCATGATTTTGTATTCCTCTAATCTTAGCAGTTCTATCTCCTGGATATATCTGGAGTAGATCTCCTACCTTTAGATCTTTTCCTTGAGATGTTCCTGTAATTATTGTACCAAATCCCTTTACACTAAAAGATCTATCTACTGACATCCTAAAAACTAATTTTTCTTGTTCTTCATCTTTAATAGTTTTGACTAATTCTCCCAATGAATGTTTTACTTCTTCATATGAACTTGGATTATTTAGTGATGTTTCAACCATAGAGGTTTTATCTAAAAAACTTCCTTCTAACTCTTCTTTTATCTGTTGTTTTACTTCTAGTATCCTTTCTTTGCTGGCTTTGTCACATTTAGTGATAACTACAACACCATAATGTATCCCTAAAAGTCGAACTATATCAAAATGTTCACGAGTTTGAGGCATGATCCCATCATCAGCAGCGATTACCAACATAACAATATCTATTCCTGTAGCACCTGCCATCATGTTTTTTACAAATTTTTCATGTCCTGGAACATCTATTATTCCTACTTTTTCTCCATGTAGATTAAGATAACTAAATCCTAAATCTATTGAGATCCCTCTTTTTTTTTCTTCAGGCAATCTATCGGTATCTACTCCTGTAAGATTTTTTATTAATGTTGTTTTACCATGGTCTATATGACCTGCAGTTCCAATTACTATACTCATATTCTATCAATTCCTTTATTTAAAATTTCATAGATCTTTTCTATATCATCTTTATTTAGAGTTTTACAGTCAAAAATTAGTTTTCCTCCTTGAATCCTTCCAACTATAGAGAGTGGATTATTTCTAAGGTTTTTTTCTAATTGAGTAATACTAAAATCTGTAGAAGATATCGCTACTCCAAAACTATCCATAAGTTCTGTAGGCATAGATCCTCCACCAATCATTGCATCAGTTTCAATTAGTTCTACTTCTAAAAATTTTAAAGAATTTAATTTTTCATATAGAAGATGAGCTCTTTTTTTTACTTCATCTTTTCCTTCAAGGATCATTCTTAAAGTAGGAATATTTTTTATTGCTTTTTCTTCGTCTAAATATTCTTTTAAAGTAACTTCCAAAGCTGCTATTGTTAACTTACTTACCCTTAAAGTACGTAAAAGATTATTTTTTTTCATCTTTTCAATATATTCTTTTTTTCCAACTATAATACCAGCTTGAGGTCCACCTAAAAGTTTATCTCCACTAAATGTAACTATATCTATACCGGCCTTTAAACTTTCTTGAACTGTAGGTTCTTTTTTATATCCATATTTAGAAAAATCTACTAGGACTCCACTGCCTAAATCTTCAATAGAAATTAATTGATTATCTCTAGCGATATTAGATAGTTCTTCATTTTTAACTTCCTTAGTAAATCCCATAATTTTATAGTTAGAAGTATGTACCTTTAGAAGAGCTTTAGTTTCAGGAGTGATAGCTTCTAAATAATCTTTTTCATGGGTTCTATTTGTTGTTCCTACTTCTAAAAGTTTTGAACCACTATATTTCATTATAGCAGGAATTCGAAAGGAACCTCCAATCTCGACTAATTCTCCTCTAGATACAATTACTTCATAGCCTTTAGTTAAAGTATCTAAGACTAATAACACTGCAGCAGCATTATTATTTACTACTAAGGCACTTTCTGCTTTAGTAATTTCGCAAATTAACTTTTCGACATGAGCATATCTGCTTCCTCTTTTACCAGTATTTATATCATACTCTAGATTATTATAGTTACTAGCTATACTTACTATATTTTTTACACTGCTTTCCATTAATTTAGATCTCCCTAAATTAGTATGAATAATTGTTCCTGTTCCATTGATTACCCTTTTTAAATTTAATTGATTTTTTGATTCAATTAATTTTATGATTTTATTTATGATTTTTTTCCTTAAATCATCTTTATCGATTATATCTGTATCAACTAATCTTTTATTTAATATCTCTTCCCTGTAAAATGAAATTCCTTCCCGAATAGATCTAATTAGAATATTGTACGGAATACTATCTTTATATATTTCTAATTTATCACTTATTAAAAATTCATCTACTTTTGGAAGGAATGATAATAATTTTTTCACTTATATGTCCCCCTTGATTGCTTATATAACTTTTATCCTATATGCATCTTTCTTCGTAACCTCTCCAACAAGACTAGATTTTATATCAAGTTCTTCTAAATCAGTTAAGAGATTATCTGCGTCTTCATTAGCTACACTTATAAGTAATCCACCTGAAGTTTGTGGATCAAATAGTATCTCTTCCATAGGAAATGAAATGTTTTCTAAAATAACTCTTTCTCCTAGATGTTTTCTATTTTTTTGTCCAGAAGATGTAATTAAAAATTCCTTTGCATATTCATAAGCTTCAGCAATATAAGGAACTTTTTTACTATCAATTATAATACTAATTTCATCGTTTAACATCTCTGATAGATGTCCTAAAAATCCAAATCCAGTTACGTCTGTACATCCATTTACCTTATATTTTTTCATTTTTTCAGCGGAATATTTATTTAAAGTTTCCATAAGCTTTATAGCTTCCTTATAAGAACGATCATTTGCTTCTCCCACATTGTGAGCTGTAGTTACAATCCCAATTCCTAAAGGTTTTGTTAATATTAATTTATCTCCTACTTTACATGTGTTGTTAGCTATTATCTTATCAGGATGAACAACTCCAGTTATAGATAACCCATATTTTGGATTTTCATCATTGATTGAATGTCCTCCACTTAAGATACCACCTGATTCCATTACTTTTTCAGCTCCACCACGTAAAATTTCACCTAAGATATTAGGATCTAATTTTTCAGGGAAGCAAACTATATTTAAAGCTGTAAGAACTTCTCCACCCATTGCGTAGACATCACTAAGAGCATTAGCTGCTGCGATCTTTCCATATGTATATGGATCTTCAACTATGGGAGTAAAAAAATCTAACGTTTGAATTAAAGCCATATCCTCGCTTACTTTATATACTGCAGCATCATCGGCACTATCAAATCCAATAAGGAGATTTTTATTATATGCTTTTGGGATATGAGTTAACACTTTAGATAGAACACCCGGTCCTATTTTAGAAGTTCAGCCTCCACCACTACAAAATTTTTTAAAATTATCCATTTTATTACCTCCCATTTTTTTTTAATTTTAACATTTTTTCCATGTTAATTCAATGTAAGAGTATAAGATGAACCTAATAAAAAAAGGAAAGGAGGGAATAATAAATATTCAACCTCCTAACCTTTCCTTAATAAAAAATAATTTTAAAAGATATAAAGACTTATTTTAAAACTTATTCACTCTCAAATAATTTTTTAAATTCTCCATACCCCTCTTCTTCTAACTTTTCTACAGAGATAAATTTAAGAGATGCTGAGTTTAAACAATATCTAAGTCCAGTAGGTTCTGGACCGTCATTAAATAGATGACCTAGATGAGAATCCCCAGTTTTACTCCTAACTTCTGTTCTTTTTTGAAAAAGCTTGGTATCATCTTTTTCAATTATATTTTCTGGAACTAATGGTTTAGTAAAACTAGGCCATCCTGTTCCAGATTTATATTTATCTTTTGAACTAAAAAGTACTTCTCCAGAAACTATATCTACATAGATTCCCTCTTTTTTATTATCCCAATATTCATTTTTAAAAGGTGGTTCTGTAAACTCTTCTTGTGTTACTTTGAATTCCAAATCCGTTAATTTTTTTTTCAATTCATACCTCCCCCAGTTTTTCCTGTTTTTTCCCCAAATTTCATCTAAAAACTTATCCCTTCCAGACCTACTTCTATAGTATTTATATCTTACAGTATTTTTTTTATAGTAATCCTGATGATATTCTTCAGCCTTATAAAAAAAAGTAGCCGGCAATATAGGAGTAATTATTTTATCTCTAAAGACCATTCTTTTTTCTAAATTTATTTTAGATATTTCTGCTTCTTTTTTTTTGTAATTCGTTTAAATAAAAAATTGCTGTAGTATATTCATCTCCTCTATCTACAAATTGGCCACCTGGGTCTGTAGGATCTATTTGTTTCCAATAAATATCTAGGAGTTGATTATAGGTGATTTCAAGTGGATTATATAAGATTTCTACAACTTCAACATGTCCTCCTGAACCATAATTTTTATAGTTAGGGTTGCTAGTTGTACCACCTGTATATCCAGAGATTACAGATTTTACACCTTTCATCTTTTCAAATGGATGTTCCATACACCAAAAACATCCTCCGGCAAAAATTGCTTTTTCATATTGAGCACCATAGAGGGTAAAACTCATTGAAATAATCAACATTATTATAAATTTTTTCATAAATATCTTCTCCTTTAATAATATCGCAAATAATTTAATTAATTAACTATATTATATTACATACCAAAAATAAATAAAAAAACCTTTAAAATCATAAATTTATTTAAACTATAAAATTTTATTTTAAAGAAATTGATCTATGTTCTTTAAAGAGATTTTTATTAAAAGTTGTGTCTATATTGAAAAAGCATAATATATAATTTAAAAAAAACTTGCTTTTCTTTAGGGCTTCTAGTATAATAATTTCTGTAGATAACAGATGCCTGAGTGATGGAATGGTAGACATAGGGGACTCAAAATCCCCCGGGCGTATGCCCTTAAGGGTTCAAGTCCCTTCTCAGGTACCACAATTAAATTTTAAGTTTTTATAGAAACTTTATATACAGAGAAAGAGGAGTACTTCGGTACTCCTCTTCTCATTTTGTCTCCGAATTTTTCGAATTTTGTCTGCGATCATTATTTTATGGTATAATAAAATATATTTCATCTTGGAGGAAAACTATGTATGGATTAACAGAAAAAGAATTTTACAAAATAATAGAGGTTTTAAAAACTTACTCCAAAGAAATAGAATGGGTTAAGATTTTTGGTTCTAGAGCTAGAGGGGATTATAAAAAAACCTCAGATATAGATTTAGCCATTAAATTTAGAGAAGATATATTATTAGATTTAAAAGATGAACTATATAAAACATCTTTGTCCTATACAACTGATATAATTGATTATAAAAAAAATAACAATGAAAATTTAAAAAAATTTATTGATAAAGAAGGATATATAATCTTTCTTACAGATGAAAGGGGAAAAGCGATTATGAATCAAAATAAATTAAAATTAAAATTAGAAGATTTAAGAAAAGCTTTAGGTAGATTAGAAGATTCTCTAAAAAAAGATCCCCGTGAGGATGATTTATACTTAGATGGAACCATTCAAAGATTCGAATTTGTTTTTGAACTTAGTTGGAAGCTTATGAAGGGTTACTTAGAATATGATGGAATAGAAGTTAATAGTCCTAGAGGAGCTTTTAGAGAAGCCTTTAAGGTTGAGTTGATAGAAGATGGTACTGCCTGGATTAAGATGATGGAAAATAGGAATAGAACTTCTCATACTTATAATCAGGATACAGCCTGGGAGATTTACGATAAAATAAAAAAAGAATATATTGTTTTATTTAAAGAATTTTTTAAAACTATAGATGAAAAAATTAAATTTGATGATGAAATATAAAATATATTAAGAAATAAGTGTTATTTTTACTTATAAACTGATGTTTCGCGGTAAC
>DDQV01000117.1 GCA_002342785.1 Fusobacteriaceae bacterium UBA2433
AACTCCCTCTGTAATCTCAATCTCAATACTATCAAAAGGGATCTTTATAACTTCTGAAATTTTAGTAATAGTTTTTAAAATACGCCCCTGTTTAAAATGAATCCCAGAAATATTAATAGAAACTTTTTGATCTTTAATTCCCATCTTTTCCCAAAGGTCTATTTGTCTACAAGTTTCCATAAAGACCCATCTGTCTATCTCTAAAATAAGTTTAGACTTTTCAGCTAAAGGTATGAATACTGAAGGTGGAATATATTCACCTTTATCATTAACCCAACGAAGAAGAGACTCCAACCCAATAATCTCATTTTTTGTAGCATCTATCTTAGGTTGATAATATAACTTCAATACATTTTCTTTTAAAGCCTTTCGAAGGTTCATCTCCATCTTAACTTCATTTTTCAAATCCCAATTCATCTCTTTAGAGAAAAAACAATATTTATTTTTCCCACCATTTTTAGCTTTATACATTGCTAGATCAGAATTTTTAAATAATGTTTTTAGACTAGTTCCATCATTTGGATAGATAGCAATCCCTATACTTGCAGATATAAAAAATTCTTTATTTTTAATCTTAAAAAAATTATTTAAACTATTTAAAATATTATCACATATTTTTTTAATTTTTATATGATCAGAATCCCCTTCTATTATTATAGCAAATTCATCTCCACCTAATCTATAGATCATATTTTCTATATCTACTGCTCTTTTTAAAGCTTTTCCTACCTTAATTAAAAGAAGATCTCCTGTATCGTGACCAAAACTGTCATTAATATTTTTAAAGTGATCTAAATCTATATTTAAAAGTGTTATTTTATAATTTTTTTCTTTGCCTATATATATTAATTTTTTAAGTTCATCAATAAACACCCTTCGATTAGGAAGCCCTGTCAACGAGTCATAATATGCCAAATCATGAATTATTTTTTGAGATTTTTTACGCTCTGTAACATCTTGAATAACTGCAAGAACTTTTCCATTATTACTCATTGTTATAGGTCCAGAGTGTACCTCTACGTCTTTAATACTATTATCTGATAGTTTATGTTGAAATTCAAAATAAGTATTCTTAGTTAATCTTGCCTTTTCTAATTTTAATAAAACCTCTTTTCTACTCATAGTATTTATATCTTCCATCTTCATCCCTTTAAATTCTTCTTGACTCCACCCATAAAATTTAGTTGCTGCATAATTTGCTTGTAATATACAACTTGTTTTAGTATCAATTACAAGCATAATAGCGTCATGATTTTGAATCATCTCTCTATATCCCAACTCTTTTTTGAACATATTTTTTTTTGATTTTTCCTTATTTATTTCATAGAGAGTCTCCCTTATAGTTTTTTTTCTATCGTTGTCTTTAAATAATTTTAGAGTCATCTTTATAGTAAATAATATATCAGAATCATCATCATCTAAAGATATATATCCAGAACAAAAATTATTATATAAATTTTCTTTTATTTCTTTTTCTACATTATCACTCATATATACAATAGGAACTTCTCTTTGTAAAAATATTTTTTTTATAAATTCCCCTGGATTATCCAAATTATTAATATCTAATATAATTAAATTAATCGATTGATCCCTTGAGAACTCTTCTAAAGCTTCTTTATGAGAAAATGTAAATTTAATTTCAAAATCTATTTTTTTAATCTTTTTTAATAGTATAGTCGATAATTTTCTTTCATCACTTACAAATAAAATCATATTTTTCACCTCTCATATTTTTTTAAATCTACCTTAAATATATCTTTCGAAATCTTATATAAATTCCCTTTAAACATTAAAAAAAAATTATGTTTTTAATTTTTTTTTAATGTTTAAGATATAGAAATACTAATTCGATTTTCTTTTATAATCTAGTATTTACAGTAAAGGTAACCTTTTGGTAACCTAGGTACTAAAAAGTGCCTTCTTTCTAAAAAAAAAAATATATGTTATTCTTATATTAGTAAGAATATCAAAATAGAGATTTAAAAATTTTAACATTGGAGGTAAATTATGCAAAAGGTAACTTTAAATAATGGTATCCAGATCCCTATTATTGGACTTGGAACATTTAGAGCAAAAGAAGACGATGTTTATAATTCTGTAAGGATAGCTTTAGAATCAGGATATAGACATATAGATACTGCTATGATCTATGGGAATGAACTAGAGGTAGGAAAAGCAATCAAAGATAGTGATATTCCTAGGGAAGAACTTTTTATTACAACAAAATTATGGAACTCTGATCAAGGTTATGAAACTACTAAAAAAGCATTTGATGACTCATTAAAAAAATTAGGATTAAAATATGTCGATCTATATTTAATTCATTGGTATAAAGGTGAGCAAAAAGCTGCCGATTCATGGAAAGCAATGGAAGAACTATGTGAGGCAGGTAAGATAAGATCTATAGGAGTATCAAATTTTAATGTAAATCATATTGAAAATCTATTGAAAACTGCAAAAATAAAACCTGTAATAAATCAAGTAGAGATCCATTTAGGACTTCCACAATATAATTTGCAGGAATATTGCGAATCTAATGGTATAAAGTTAGAAGCATATGCTCCTATGCAATCTGGTGGAATTTTTACCAATGAAGATATAAAAAAAGTTGCCCTTAAACATAATAAATCAATAGCTAATATAGCTTTAAAATTTTTAGTCGATCGTGGAATCATTGTACTTCCTAAATCTATTAAAGAGGAAAGAATTTTAAACAATAAAAATATTTTTGATTTTTCATTAGATGAAGAGGACTTAACAATTTTGAAAAAACAATGGAATGGTATGAGATTATTTCCAGATCCAGATAACTGTTCTTTCTAAGAATAAAATATAAAAAATAAAAATTAAAAATTTAGGAGTTGAAATATATTTATGAAAGTTGTAGCATTTAATGGAAGTCCAAAGGTAAATGGAAATACTAATTTAGCAATAGAGATGGTAGCTTCAGAACTAAAAAAAGAAGGAATAGAAGTTGAAGTTATCCATGTAGGTAATAAACTTATTCAAGGCTGTATGGCATGTAATGCATGTATGAAAAATAAAGATGAAAAATGTATCATAAAAGGTGATAGCGTCAATGAATGGATTCAAAAAATGAAAGAAGCTGATGGAATAATTTTAGGAACTCCTGTACATTATGCAGCTATTGGTGGAACTATGAAATCATTTTTAGACAGATCATTTTATGTGATGGGTTCTACATCTATGTTAAGACACAAAGTAGGAGCAGCAGTAGTTGCAGTAAGACGTTCTGGAGGAATACCTGCCTTTGAACAACTAAATAATTATTTAAATTACTCAGAGATGGTAATGCCTACTGGAAATTATTGGAATGTTATTCACGGAACTACCCCTGGAGAAGTTAAAGAAGATACTGAAGGAAAACAAATTATGGAAGTTTTGGGAAAAAATATGGCTTGGGTATTAAAATTAGTAGAAAATGGAAAGGGAATAGTAGAACCACCAAAATTAGAAAGAAAAAAATGGACCAACTTTATTAGATAGATAATAGGAGGAATAAGATGATAACAGTAGTGGCTAAAAACACTGTAAAAGAAGGTAAGTTAGAAGAATTTAAATCTCTAGCTGAAAGATTAATTAAAGAAACACTAAAGGAAAAAGGGTGTATAGATTATTCCCTTTATGAAGATTCAAAAAATAAAAATATTATTACATTTATTGAAAAATGGGAAGATATGATAGTTTTAAAAGCACATTTTAAAGCACCTCATTTTGAAGAGATCGTTCCTCAATTTAAAGATATGACTGAAGGTGGCGACATCAATATCTACAATAAAATTAAATAATAAAAAAATCTTCTACATCTAGAGCAATCTAGTTTGTAGAAGATTTTTTTATTTTCTTATCACTCCATCTTTATATTCTAAAATAATATTTTGACTATCTATAGAAAAACAGATCTCTAAATCTTTTGTTTCCCCTAGTTCCTTTAAAAAATTATAGTGTCTAGTTGCTTTTAATTTATCTTTTAGAGTTCCAGGAGTAGAAGCTATCATATACATTGCTCTTGCACTGTCACTGAGAGTTCTATAATTTAATCTTTTTATTATCTCCCCTGCACAGAGGGAGTCATCTAAAGAAAATTCACCGTCGGTTCCAGCGCAAACTATAACTAGATCTTCCCCTATCTCATTTATTTTTTTAGATAGTGCATCCATATTTAGATAACTTCCTATCAATATTTTCTTTCCATAGCTACTATTAACTAGGGCATTTGTTCCATTTGAAGTAGTCATACAAATTATTTTTCCTTGAACTTTTTCTTCTGTATATTCTTGTGGGGAGTTCCCAAGATCAAAACCATCTATCCTAACTCCTTTTCTTTCTCCACACCTTAAAATTCCCTTCATGTCTTTAGTATAAGATATTAATTCATCGACCTCTTTAAATGGTCTTATCTCCTTGGCTTTATTTTTCATAGCTGTTAGCATAACACTTGTAGCCCTTAAAACATCAATGACCACAACTATCTTCCCTTGAACTTTCTCTTTTGTCACTTCATTGGCAGAAAATATCACATCTATATTCATAGTTAACCTCCAATAATATTATTTATTTATAAAAAAAGTATATCATAAACTAATACAAAGATAAAAATCTATTGCAAAAAAAATATACAGGGGTTATCTTTTATATGGTAAAAATAAAAATAAAA
>DDQV01000019.1 GCA_002342785.1 Fusobacteriaceae bacterium UBA2433
TTTTTCTAATATTTTGTATTCTTCGCTCATTCCAAAATTCAATTTGTGCCCCCTTTTGTTATAGAAAGTTATATTTTTCACCTTTATATATATATAATATTTACAATAAAGTTATATAACTTTTTAATACTTATGTCAATATTTTTTAAGTAAAAAAATAGTTTTTTTGAATACTCACTCATCTATTAATTTTAATTTATAAAAATAATTTGATTATATTTTTTAGTCACTGTATACATTTTGAATAAAAATATCCATTTTGTTTGATTAGAGTGTATATATCTTTATTTTTTTATTTTTTTGGTATTGACTAAGTTAAAATTTGGTGGTAATGTCTTACTGTTTATTGAATTATTTCTCAAAATTAAAATATAAAAAAAATATTTTTAAAAATAGTATTGTAAAATATAAAAAATGTGTATATGCGTGTATTGAGAAAAAATTAATTAACTTTTTAGTGAAAGTATATTAATTTTAGAATTATTGAATATTACATAGTTAATAATTTATTCAAAAGTTAGAAATTGTTTTTATGTATATAAAATATGTTAAAAAAAAGGTTATTATCTTTTAAAGTTTTAAGGGAGTGGGGTTTATGAAGAAAGAAACATCTATGGAAGCTGTGGCTAGAAAAAAAAATATTTTTGAAAAATTTACAAATTTATGTGTAATACTGATTCAAAAATATTTACCTGATCCATTTATCTTTTGTGCCATCTTAACATTTATAGTATTTCTTATTGCGATACCAATTACTAAACAGTCTCCTATGGCGATTATAAATAATTGGACCAATGGATTTTGGAGTTTATTATCCTTTTCTATGCAGATGGTATTAGTTTTAGTGACAGGACATGCTATGGCTAGTTCTCCGTTTTTTAAAAATACTTTATCTTCAATGGCAGGAAAATTAAAAAATCCATCTCAAGCTATAATTGGTGTTACTGTAGTTTCAGTTTTAGCTTCAGCTATTAACTGGGGATTTGGTTTAGTTATTGGAGCTATATTTGCTAAAGAGATTGCTAAAAAAGTAAAGGGAGTAGATTATAGATTATTAATTGCTTCTGCATATACTGGATTTTTAGTTTGGCATGGTGGATTGTCAGCTTCAATACCTTTGAAACTTGCATCTGGTGGAGGTTTAGCAGTTGCAACAGGTGGAGCTGTAACAGAAGCAATTCCTACATCATTAACTATTTTTTCAAGTACTAACTTAATTATTTTGGCAATTATATTTGTTACGATGCCTTTTGTTAATAGAGCTATGCATCCTAAAAAAGAAGATGTTATAACTATTGATAATAATTTACTTATAGAAATTCCTGAAGAAGAACTAGATTTTAATTCTATGACTCCTGCAGAAAAGATAGAAAATAGTAAGATTGTTTCTATGCTTTTAGGAATAATGGGTTATGCTTTCATAATCTCATATTTTATGAAAAATGGATTTGCATTAAATTTAAATGTAGTTAATTTTGTATTTTTATTTACGGCAATACTCTTACATAAGACACCACATAAATTTTTAAATGCAATTAAAGAGGCATCTAAAGGAGCAGCAGGAATAATTCTTCAATTTCCTTTTTATGCAGGGATAATGGGAATTATGGTTGGACAAGGAGCTCATGGTGTTTCTATTGCAGGTGCTATGTCAAATATGTTTGTTAATATTTCTACTGAGACAACTTTTCCATTCTTTACTTTTTTAAGTGCAGGGATTGTTAATTTCTTTGTTCCATCTGGTGGAGGTCAATGGGCTGTTCAAGCTCCAATAATGATGCCTGCTGGAGCTGCTTTAGGTATTCCTGCAGCAAAAACTGCCATGGCAATAGCGTGGGGAGATGCATGGACAAATATGATACAACCGTTTTGGGCTCTTCCTGCTTTGGGTATTGCAGGATTAGGTGCAAAAGATATAATGGGGTATTGTTTAGTAGTGCTTCTTTATTCGGGTGTCATAATTTCATTGGTTTTAATGTTTTTATAAATTTAATATCTTAAAAAAAAAGGAGGGAAAAAGTTTATGTCTAAAAAAATAATTGATGTTGCAGATGCAGTATCTAAAATAGAAGATGGGATGACAATTATGATAGGAGGATTTTTAGGTAATGGATCACCTCATACTATTATAGATGCCCTTGTAAAAAAAGGCGTAAAAAATCTAACTATTATTACTAATGATACGGGAATAAAAGATAGTGGTGTAGGAAGATTAATTTATAACAATATGGTTAGTAAGGTTATTGCATCACATATCGGTACAAATCCAGAAACTGGTAGACAAATGAACGAAAAAATAATTGAGGTTGAATTAGTTCCCCAAGGAACTTTGGCAGAAAGGATAAGATCTGGAGGAGCAGGTTTAGGTGGAGTTCTTACACCTACTGGTCTAGGGACTATTGTTGCCGAGGGTAAACAAATAATTGAGGTAGATAATAAATTATTTATTTTAGAAAAACCTCTTAGAGCAGATGTTTCTATTCTTTTAGGAGAAACTGTAGATAAAAAAGGTAATATTATTTATTCAAATACAGCTAGGAACTTTAATCCTGTAATGGCTACAGCTGCTGACATAGTTATAGTTGAAGCTGAAAATATAGTAGAAGTGGGAACTATAAATCCCAATGAAGTTGTTACACCAAGAATTTTTGTAGATTATATTGTAGGAAGTGATTATAATGGATAAAAATTTAATGAGAGAAATTATTGCAAAAAGAGTTGCTCAAGAATTAAATGATGGAGATGTAGTTAATTTAGGTATTGGTCTTCCCACTGCTGTAGCAAATTATGTTCCCGATGGTATGGAAGTAACTTTTCAATCAGAAAATGGTCTTATTGGAGTAGGTCCTACACCAATAAAAGGAGAGGAGATAAAAGATCTTATTAATGCAGGTGGAATGCCTGTTACTGCTTTAGATGGAGCGGCATTCTTTGATTCTGCTATGTCATTTTCTATAATTCGTGGTGGTCATGTAGATATGACTATTCTAGGAGCATTACAGGTAGATGAAAAAGGAAATCTTGCTAACTGGATAATTCCTGGAAAGATGGTTCCTGGAATGGGTGGTGCTATGGATCTAGTTGTAGGAGCAAAAAAAGTAATAGTTTCAATGGAACATACTGCAAAAGGTAAACCAAAAATATTTCCATTATGTACATTACCATTAACGGCTGCAAATCAAGTAAATTTAATTATTACAGAGATGGCAGTTATTGAAGTAACTCCAGATGGATTATTATTAAAGGAAATTGGACCATATAATACTGTACAAGATGTAATAGACAATACACCGGCGAAATTAATTTTAGCAGATAATATTAAAACAATGGAGGTTTAAAGATGATAAAATCATTAAAAATTGGAGATTCATATAGTTTTGACAAAACAGTAGAAGCTATAGATATAGAAAAATTTGCAGAGGTAAGTACAGATCATAATCCGGTTCATTTAGATGAAGAATATGCTAAAACAACTATGTTTAAAAAAAGAATAGCTCATGGGATGTTGGGTGTTTCTTATATTTCTTCTATTTTAGGAACAAAATTTCCTGGGGAAGGAACTATATACTTAGGACAAACAGTTAAATTTTTAGCACCAGTTTTTTTAGGGGATACTTTAGAAGTTAAAGCTGAAATTATAGATCTTAAAGAAGGTAGAAATGATAGGGCTACTCTTAGAACTACTTGTACAAATCAAGATGGAAAGATAGTAATTGATGGGGAAGCTAGTGTAATTTTACCAAAGGCATAAAATTATAAGATATTTATAAATCAAAATTTTAATATACTTAATGTTGAAAAATTTAAAGAGGAGGAAAAATAATGAGATTGGAAGGAAAAGTTTGTGTTGTAACTGGTGGAGCTAATGGAATAGGTGCTGAAATAGCTAAATTATTTGCTAAAAATGGGGCAAAGGTAATAGCGGCAGATATGGGTGACTTAACTTATACAGCAGAAAATGTTGAAGGATATAAATTAAACGTAACAGATCCAAAAGGTTGTGAAAATTTCTTTAATTATGCAGTAGAAAAATATGGTCAAATAGATGTTTTAGTAAATAATGCAGGTATAACTAGAGATGCACTTACTCATAAGATTACAGATGATATGTGGAATTTAGTAATAGATGTAAATTTAAAAGGTGTATTTAATTTAACTAAATTTGTAGGACCTCATATGATGACAATAGGTGAAGGATCTATAATTAATATTTCATCAGTAGTAGGAGAATATGGAAATGTAGGACAAGCTAACTATGCTGCTACTAAAGCTGGAGTTATTGGTTTAACAAAAACTTGGGCAAAGGAATTTGCAAGAAAAGGTGCAGCAGTAAGAGTAAACGCAATTGCTCCTGGATATTGTATGACTGATATGATGTTAACAGTACCTGAAGAT
>DDQV01000106.1:0-2527 GCA_002342785.1 Fusobacteriaceae bacterium UBA2433
CTGCAACCAATGTAGTAGCTATAAACTCAGCTAATAAAGCAGGATGTAAGATAAATTTTGGGAAATTTATGAAATTTGGAGTAATAATAGCAGTTCAAAATTTAATTGTTGCTAATCTCTATTTATGGTTTAGATATTTTTAATATAAAAATATCTCCCCCCTCTTTGGGGGTTTTTTTATGAATATTTATAAATTACCCCTCCTAAAAATTTAATTTTACTAAGATTAATCAAAGAAAAAGATTGACTTTATAAGTTACATAATTTATACTAAAAACAACTAAAAGTATTATTTTTATACACTTTTAACAAGAATTAATATTTAGGAGGTAATAAAATGTCAAAAAAGAAATTTGAAATGCCAACAGCTTATACGGTATTACTTGGTATAATAATTGTAGTAGCAGTATTTACTTGGATAATCCCCGCAGGAACATACGATTATGTAGAGGGAACAAATCAACCGATTCCTGGTACATACAAAGTTGTAGAATCAACTCCTCAAGCGCTATGGGAAGTAATAAATGCTCCTATTAATGGTTTTTATGAAGCAAAAGATATTGCATTATTTGTATTGGTAATCGGTGGATTTTTAGGTATAGTAATGAAAACCGGAGCTATAGATGCAGGAATCGGACAAGTTATAAAAAAATTAAAGGGAAGAGAAAAAATAATGATCCCTATACTCATGATGATATTTGCAGCAGGAGGTACTTCTTTTGGAATGGCTGAGGAAACTATTGCTTTTTACCCCTTGCTAATCCCAGTATTTATTGGAGCAGGATATGATGCATTAACAGCAGTAGGAGTAATAATGTTAGGAGCAGGAACTGGTGTTTTATGTTCTACAGTAAATCCATTTGCTACAGGAGTAGCCTCAGGATTTGCTGAAATTTCTATTGGAGATGGTCTTGGATTAAGACTTATAATGATGATAATCTTACTTAGTTTTGCTATATTTTATGTTATGAGATATGCTGAAAAAGTAAAAAAAGATCCAAGTAAGTCTTTAATATTTGATTTAAAAAAATCAAATGAAGATCATTTTTTAGGAACAACTACACAAGAAATTCCAGAATTAGATTCTAAAAGAAAACTAATCCTTTGGATATTTGGTGGAACTTTTTTTATCATGATCTTAGGAGTAATTCCTTGGGCATATAAATTTAACATAACTATATTTGAGGATATCAACAGCTTTTTCTTAAATCTACCATTAATCGGAAAAATATTAGGTGGAATGGTTCCTCTTGGTGATTGGTGGTTTGGAGAAATGACTACATTATTTTTAGTTTCTGCTGTTTTTGTTGGAAAAGTATATGGAATGAAAGAAAAAGAAATTGTTTCAGTATTTATGACTGGTGCTAGAGATCTTTTAGGAGTAGCTTTAATCGTAGGTGTTTCTAGAGGAATTACTATTGTAATGAACGCAGGTGGAATGACTAATACTGTATTATACTGGGGAGAACAAGCATTAACTGGTGTAGGTTCTACAGCATTTGCTATTATCTCATATTTATTTTATCTACCTATGTCTTTCTTGATTCCTTCAACTTCAGGTCTGGCAACACTATCTATGCCTATCATGGCTCCTATGGGAGAATTTTCTGGATTAGCAAAAAGTGTTGTAGTAACTGGATATCAATCTGCATCAGGTGTATTAAATTTACTTACTCCTACATCATCAGTAGTAATGGGTGGATTAGCAATTGCTAGAGTGTCATATACCAAATGGTTAAAATTTGTTATGCCACTATTTATTACATTTATAATAATGACTATAGCACTATTAGCACTAGGTTCAATCATGTAAATTTAAAAAGCGAATAAACCTAAGGTTTATTCGCTTTTTTTATAAATAAAAAATAAAAAGTATATTTTAAAATAATATTAATTGATCTTTGTTATATACACAGGAGGAATAAAATGATAAAATTGTTAAAAAATGCAGAGGTATATACTCCAAAATATATTGGTAAAAAAGATATCTTAATTGCAGATAAAAAAATAGCAAAAATAGAAAATTTTATTGATATAAATCCAAATTTAGCTACTATTATAGATCTAAAAGGAAAAATAATAGTTCCTGGATTTATTGATTCTCACGTTCATATTTGCGGTGGTGGTGGAGAGGGAAGTTTTAAATCTAGAACTCCCGATATCCAATTAACTGATATGACAACTGCCGGAGTTACTACAGTAATTGGTGTCCTAGGAACAGATGGAACTACAAGAACTATGACAAATTTAATAGCTAAAGCTAAAGGATTAAAAGAAGAAGGAGTATCTGCTTTTGCACTTACAGGATCTTATGAAATACCTGTAAGAACTTTAACCGGTAAAATTACAGATGATATCATTTTAATAGAAGAGATAATTGGATGTGGCGAATTAGCAGTTGCTGATCATAGATCTTCCCACCCTACAGTAGATGAATTATTAAGAGTAGCATCTGATACAAGATTAGGTGGAATTTTATCTGGCAAAGCTGGAATAATAGGCGTTCATATGGGAGATAGTCATGAAG
>DDQV01000106.1:2567-6759 GCA_002342785.1 Fusobacteriaceae bacterium UBA2433
ATCTTCTTTTAAAAGTTATTGATAAAGGAGTTCTTCCAATCAAACAATTTGTTCCTACTCATATGAATAGAAATCCCTACTTATTTGAAGCAGCATTGAAATATGGTTTAAGAGGTGGAAATTTAGATTTCACAACTTCAACAACACCAGAATTTTTAGCTGATGGAGAGATAGAGTGTGGAAAAGCTACAAAATTATGTTTAGATGCAGGAATTAATATATCTCAAATTACTTTTACATCTGATGGTCAAGGAAGTTTGCCTGAATATGATCAAGAAGGAAATTTTAAAGGGGTTAAACTTGGAAAATGTAAAACTCTATATGAAGCAGTAAAAAAAGGAATTATAGAGGAAAACTTAAGATTAGAAGAAATAATAAAAGTAATTACTTCTAATCCTGCAACAATATTTAAGTTGAAAGGTAAAGGATTTATAGAAAGAGGCTTTGATGCAGATCTAGTTATCTTAGATAAAAATTTAGATATAGATAGTGTCTTTGCTTTAGGACAGATAATGGTAAAAAATAAAGTAGCTGTAGTTAAAGGAACTTTTGAAAAATAAAAAATGATTAAAAAAGTAGGTGAAAATTTTGAAAAAAAATATAAAAACATATACTCATGCTTGTTCATTAGATTGTTATGATCTATGTAAATTTAAAGTAATCAAAAAAGATGGGATCATAAAAGAAGTTGTCGGAGATAAAAATAATGCTTTTACCAAAGGAATTATTTGCTCAAAAGGAAGAGCACATCTCACAAGATTAAACGATAAAAAAAGATTATTGAAACCAAGATTAAAAATTGGCGATAGTTGGAAAGATATAGAATTTGAAGAGGCCATAGATATTATTGCTTCTAAATTAATAGACTATAAAAAAAGATTTAAATCAACTTCTATAGCTTACTATGAAGAATCTGGTGCAGGAGGAACATTAAAACAAGTTCCTAGTAAATTTTTTAATTTTTTTGGTGGTGCTACAACAAGCTTAGGGAGTAATTGTTGGGGAGCAGGAAGAAAAGCTACTTTTTATGATTTTGGAGATTCTAGAACAAGTGATTTAGAAGATACTCAAAACGCAAATACCATCTTACTTTGGGGAAGAAACCCCTTTAATACCTCAATACATCTATATGAAAGAATGATTAGAGCAAAGAAAAAAGGAATTAAAATAGTAACTATTGATCCTCGAATAAATGAAACAAGCAAAGTTAGTGATACGCATATTTTAATAAAACCATCTACAGATGGAGCTCTAGCTATGGCTATAACTAAATTATTAATTCAAGAAAAGAAACTAGATCAAAATTTTATTAAAAAAAATATCTATGGATTCCATGAATATAAAAATTATTTAGATACTTTAGATTTAAATTATTTAATAAATGAAACGGGAATAGATCTAAAAACTATAAACATATTAAAAAATATATTATTAAATGGAAAGGTGAGCTGTTTTATAGGTTATGGAATGCAAAGATATACCAATTCTGGAAATTCAATCCGTGCTATTAATGCTCTAATGGCTATTACTAAAAATATAGGAGTAGAAGGAGCAGGAGTATTTTATTCTAACAGAGTCTATTCTAATATCTTAAATGATGATCCTTTTAAAAGTGAAAAATTTAAAACTGAAAATAGAACTTTTTATGTTTCTGAATTTGCAGATTTTATTGAAAAAAATTGTGATGATAGTAAAAATCCTCTAAAGTGTGTTTTTATAACAAAGTGTAATCCTCTTAGTAGATATGCTAATTTAAATAAATTGGAAAAAGCTTATAAAAAAATAGAATTCAAAGTTTGTATAGATATGTTTATGACAGATACAGCAGAAGTCAGTGACCTTGTGATTCCATGTACAAATACTCTAGAGAGTGAGGACATAATAAGTTCTGGAATGCATAATCCACATTTATTATACAATGAAAAAATAATAGAACCAAAAAATAAATTAATGGATGAATATTATTTTTTTCAAAGATTAGCAAAAGTTATGGATATTAAAGAATATCCACAAATAGAAAAAAAAGAATATATCAATAAAATATTATCTTCAGTTTCATTAGATATTGAACAATTAAAAAAGCAAGAGATAAATCTTTCTAAAAATAAGATTGCATGGTCCAATTTTGATTTTCCTACACCTAGTGGAAAAATAGAAATTTATAGTGAACAAGCCAAAAAAGATAAATTAAGTCCATATCCAACCTACACAGAATCTTTAAAAATTAATAATGACTATCCAATGAGATTAATCAGTCCTCATCATAAAAATTCTTTATTTAGTCAACATACAAAAGATGTCAATGATAGATCAAAATTATATGTTAGTTTAAATAGACTAAAGGGATATGAGATAGGAGAAGTTGTAAAAATTTATTCTATCTATGGAGAGATCGAAACAGAGATTCATTTAGATAAAACATTAAGTGATGATCTAGTTTATATCTACGCAATTTGGAGTAAAAAAAATGGTAATCCTAATTTTTTAACTTATAACGGTAAATCTGATATGGGTGGACAAGTAACCTTTTATGATACCTTTGTAAATATAAAAAAAATTAATTAAAATAATAAATTTTTAAAAATCAAAAGTTAAATGAAAGAATCTGTAATTATAATTATTGATTTTTGATAGATAAACATCTTAATACTAGTCACATTATTTCTATAGAAAGTAAAAAACTATTAGCTTAATGTGTAATTTTTTAAATGGCTTATATGCTAAATTAGAGAAGAAAAATTATATCATACGTTTATTAATAATCTTTGTCAAAAACCACAAATTACTGTAAATTTCACCTAAAATAAGGCTACTGAGTACACCCTTAAAGCTATTTCTAATACCATTAAGGCTACTTTTTGGCTTTTTTTATTTTCTACCTCTAGACCCTAGTAATACCAAGGGTTAGAAGGTTCGATTTTAGAGGGTAGATCTTATCTAAATATGTAAATATAAGGGATAAGTTTTTAAATAAGCTTAGAAGTCAAATTAGAGAAGATATCTATATTACAGTATATAGTTTAAATCCCTATAAAAATTTTGTTAGAAAATAACTTATAATTTAACAACAAACTTAAGAAAATAAAATAATTAGTAGCTGTTAATGCCAATTTAGTTAATTCCAAATTTTATTTATTAAATAAATTTATCATAATTTTACTAAAAAGCTTCTAGAATATAATCTAAAAGCTTTTTTGTTCATTATATTTTTCCATTCTATTTTTAATTTTCTATTAAACTATATAAAAGTTCTATTTCTTCTTTCCATATAGTTGAATCTATTGTCTCTAGAGTAATCGGCATGTTATCAAACCTAGGGTCATTCATAAACCTTTTAAAAAAATCCATTCCCAACATCCCATTTCCAATACTTTCATGTCTATCTTTTTTACAAGCTAATCCATACATAGAATCATTTAAATGAATTCCCTTAAGATATTTAAATCCAATTAGATTTTCAAACTCATCAAATGTTTTTTTATAACCATCTTCAGTTTCTAAATCATATCCATAATCAAATGTATGACAAGTATCAAGTAAAACTCCTATACGATCTTTATCTTCTACTCTCTCTATAATTTCTTTTAATTCCTCAAAATTTCCACCTATTGTATTTCCTTTTCCAGCTGTATTTTCAAGAACTACAGTGATATACTTTGTAGCCTTAATCGCTTTATTTATTCCACGGGCTATAAGATCATAACCTTCCTCTAAAGATATCAATCCTAAATGACTTCCACAATGCATATTTATATATTTTAATCCCAACTGCTCTCCTCTTTTTAACTCATCTATCAAAGCATCTAATGATTTTTCCCATTTCTCAGGATCAGAATTAGCTAAATTAATAAGATATCCAGCATGGGGCATTATGTAGTTAGTATCAAAATTATATTTTTTTATCTCATCATTAAATTTATTTATTACTTTATCATCATAGTCTTTGGCAACCCATCTTTTTTGATTTTTTAAAAACATAGCAAAAGCTACTCCATTTATATCATGAGCATTTTTAGGAGCATTAAAAACTCCACCACTAGCACTAACGTGTGCCCCAAGATGTTTACTTTTTCTAGTTGATTTATCCATAAATTCCCTCCAATTACTATTTTTGTAATTATTATAACATAATAATCGTTCAAAATAAAGAAAGCAGTTTTTTATAAAAATATAATAAAAAGACTAATATTAA
>DDQV01000093.1 GCA_002342785.1 Fusobacteriaceae bacterium UBA2433
AAATTTTCTGTTTTTTTCATTCTTTCCCTCCTAATATTTCAAATAAAATTTATTAAAGTACTGTTAATGAGTAGGAATTAAGTATTTTATTTGTAGATAGATATTACCATAGTTTATCAAATTTATCAACAATTATAATTTGCTTTATGTCTATCTTCTAATATTCTTTTTAAAGATATTTTGTATTTTATTCTACTTTTTTACGACCTCTTTATATGTTATAATTTATTATCCAAAAGAAAAAAGGGAGTTTTAAATGAAAATTTTAAACGAAGAGATAAAAACAATTGCAGGAGATACAAATAACTATAATCGTGGTCTAAAATGTTATAACGATGACCTATGTCAAATTGAAAATGTAGATTATGACCTCGATAACCTAGAGACTTCATTTGATGGACTGGCTTATGGAAAAGTGTTATATAATTTTAATATCAAGATAAACTTAGATCCAAACGAAGTATTTCGAGATGATAGAATAATAGATTATAGTTGTGACTGTCCAGCTTTTTCTAAATATGATAGAGCCTGTAAACATATTATAGGTGGACTATTATTAATCAATGAAGAAGGATATTTAACAGACGTAGAAAAAGAAAGTTCCGAACAACTTTATGACTATAATTCTATTTTAGAAATTGATGATATAGAAATGCTTAATTCAAATGATCGATATTTTGAAAATGGATACTTAGTAAATGAAGACCCAGAAGAATTTATGACCTTCCAAGACGAAGAACTTTCTTATAACAATTCTATAAAGGAATCAAAAGAGGAAACTTTACTCAAAAAGCTTAAAAACTATATAAAAGTTTTAGAAAAAAAAGTAGAAAAAAATACAGAAAAAATTGAATTAGATGTAGAATATAATATTGAGATGGAAGAAACGTATGGTTATGCTCATATTTTAAAGATAAAAATAGGAGCTCCAGGAAGAAGAAAATATATAATGAAAGATATCATTGAATTTATGGATTCTTATAAAGAAAATATATCATTAAATTTTGGAAAAGAATTTGAATTTCTTCCAGAAAGACATGAGTTAACTGATTATGACTTTAAACTATTAATGGAACTTTCTCGAATGTGTAAGATTACAAATGAGTATTTATTCGAGCACAATGGATACTATACTCCCTATGTAAATAAAACAAAAATTAATCTATCTAATGAATGGTTTAAAATATTATTAGAAAATTTAAGTGGAAAGGAAGATCTTAATTTAAATTCTTCTAAGATGTCTCTTGGCTCTTTTGATAGGGAACAATTCATCAATTTTGATAATAAAAATATTTCTGTAGAACCATTCTATTTATTAACAGAAGATGGAAAATATATCGCGACTAAAACAAAAATATATTCAATTGAAAAACAAAATATGGAATTAGTTAAAATATTATATGAGACTTCCCAACTCTACAATAATATAATCCCATTAAAAAAAGAATTAGGTAAAAATTTAAAAAATTTAATATCAAAAGCTAATTTAGGAGTAGTAGAAATCTTAGAAAAAACAGGGGAACCTATAATATTTATCGATAGAAATAATAATTATGGTGATATCCTAGCTATTGATATTAGTGTTAGTTATGAAAAAGAAAGATTTATAGATGGAAAAAAATATCTATTAAAGGAAGACACAAAGAAAACTTCTAAAATATTTAAAGAGATAACAGGCTTAAGAAAAAAAGAAAATTTTAATATAAGTCTATCTGGTGAGGGAGAAGTCTTAGAATTTTTTATGGATAAACTCCCTAAATTAAATAAAAGATATAATATACAAATAGATGAAAATTTAAATAAAATAAGATCAAAAAAATTCTCTATAGATGCTAGTGTAGTTAGAAAAGGAGATCTATTAGAGATAGCTTTTGATTCTCATGGGATTAGTAAGGAAGACCTACACTCTATTCAATTGGGAATATTCTACAAGAGAAAATATATTAAGTTATCTGATGATGGAATAATAAATTTAGCCGATAAAAGAATAAAAGAGTTAGAAGGTATTTTAGCAGAATTAGATAAAGGTCTCGAAACTCAAGAGGTATCTGAATTTACAGTAAGTAAATTAAATTTACTTTCACAAAATTTAAAGTTAAAAAATATAGGAGATCTAAAGATTGAGAAACTTTTAAAAAATTTAGAGATAAATGAAACTGCAATTATACCAAAAAATATAGATGCCGATCTTAGAATTTATCAAAAACAAGGATATGATTGGATGACAAAATTACATGACAGTCAATTAGGAGGGATCCTTGCAGATGATATGGGATTAGGAAAGACTCTACAGGCAATAACTTTGTTGACAAAAATTCATAGAGATAAAGGTATTAGTATTGTTATAGCTCCTACTTCTCTCACTCACAACTGGTTAAAAGAAATTAAGAAATTTTCCCCTGATTTAAATGCTATAATAATAGAAGGTTCTCCAAAAGAAAGGATAGAACTTTTGAATAACTTTAAAGATGGAGTTATCTTAACTTCCTATGGCTCCTTTAAAAAAGATATAAAGATCTATGAAAATATAGAATTTTTAACAGCAATATTAGATGAAGCTCAACATATAAAAAATAATAGTACACTAGTAAAAAAAGCCGTGAAAAAAATTAATAGTTCTTCAAAATTTGCATTGACAGGAACTCCCATTGAAAATTCTATATTTGAACTATGGTCAATATTTGATTTTATAATCCCAACTTATTTACACAGTAAAGAAAAATTTAAAAAGAAATATGGGAAAAAAATAAACAAAGAGATGGATAAAGATAGTCTATCAAATTTAAAAAAAATGATAAAACCATTTATTTTAAGACGAACAAAATCTGAAGTTTTAAAGGAGTTACCTAAAAAAATAGAGACAAATATGATCTTAGGGATGGACTCTATACAAAAAAAATATTATCACTTATACCTCGCACAATTTAGAGGAGAGTTAGAAGATTTAGGTGATGATGATTTTAATAAGAGTAGGATAAAGATCCTTGCACTCCTTACTAGATTACGTCAAATTTGTTGTACTCCAGAATTATTTATAGAAAACTATAAGGGAAGAAGTACCAAGGTAGAAGCACTTATAGAGTTACTAGAAGAATTAAAATCTAGTAACCATAGAGTCTTGGTATTTTCACAATTTGTCAAAACTTTTGATATAATAAAAAAACAACTTGATTCTAAAGAGATAACATATTTTCAAATAGATGGATCGACTAAAGCAAAAAAAAGATTGACTATGTGTGATGATTTTAATGATGGACAAAAAGATATCTTTTTAATCTCTCTCAAAGCTGGAGGGTCAGGTTTAAATCTAACTGGTGCAGATGTCGTTATCCACTTTGACCCGTGGTGGAATCCTGCAGTTGAAGCACAGGCAACAGATCGAGCTCACAGAATAGGTCAAGATAAAGTTGTCCAAGTTATAAAACTTGTCACAGAGGGAACCATTGAAGAAAAAATAATCCAAATCCAAGAAACCAAATCAAAACTTATTGATTCTATGGTTGATAATGATGGAAAGATAGAAAAATTAACAAAGGGTGATATCTTAGGATTATTCCAACAATAGATTAAAATATTTTAAAATTTAGGAGAGAAGATGAAAAGAATTTTAACAGTTATAATACTTATAGTTTTAATAAGTATAACTACTCTATCAGTTAATATTGCAGGGATAGATGTAAAAGAAAATATAATTATTGCAAATAACAAATTAGTATTAAATGGTGCAGGAATTAGAAAAAAATTCTTTTTTAAACTCTATGTAGGATCTTTATATCTTTTTAAAAAAAATACAGACCCAAAGTCTATTATAAATAAAGATGAAAATATGGTCATTGAACTTAATATTACATCTCAATTAATTACTAGTGGAAAGATAAGAGAAGCTATAGAGGAAGGGTTTGCAACTGTAGAAACTGAAAAATTAAAATTAATTGAAGATAGATTAAAAAAATTTGTTACTGTATTTGAAGATGAAAAAGTTAAAAAAGGAGATATATTTACTTTTAACTATGTTGACAAAAAGATAGAAACATATAAAAATAAAAAACACGTTTTAACCACTGAGGGAAAAGATTTTAAAGAAGCGTTATTTGGTATTTGGTTAGGTGATAGAGCAATAGATAAAGATCTAAAAATAAAGATGCTAGGAGATATTAGAAAAAAATAAATTAAAATTTTATATCTTTTAATTTTTTATAGTTATAGGAGGTAAAGATGAAAAAAATAAATTTTGGAATAATTGGAACTGGTAGGATAGCTCAGCAGTTTTTAGATGAAACAAAAAATAATAATATGATAAATATAGTTGGAATTTGTGCTAGAAATTTTCAAAAGACAATAGACATAGCAAAAAAATATAATATAGATACCCCATATGAAAGTAGCTCTGAGATGTTAAAAAATAAAGATATCGATGCTATCTATATTGCCACTATGCATCCAACACATTTTGCATATACTATAAGATCTCTAAATGCAGGAAAGCATGTGTTGTGTGAAAAACCAGCTGTATTAAAAAAAGAAGAATTAGAAGAGGTAATAAAATTAGCTAAAGAAAAAAATCTTTTATTTATGGAAGCTATGACAGTTGGATTTAATCCCCTCTATAAACAAATAAAAGATATCATAAAAGATGGTAAAATAGGAAAGGTAGTCTATGTAGAATCATCTTTTGGTAGTAAGAGTACCAAAGTTCATAAACATAATACAAAACAAGCTGGAGGAGCTCTCTATGATATAGGAATCTATAATATTTTTTTACTGACAGATCTCCTTGGAGTTCCAGTCGATCTAGAGGTGAGATCAAGAAAAAATAAATGGCAAGTAGAGGGAAGTGTCACAGGATTACTGGAATATAGTGATGAAATCAGTGGATCTTTCTATGCCACTATGGATTCTATCTCTGGAAGTAGTGCTAAGATAATAGGTTTAGATGGAATGATCGAGATCTCTGACAACTGGACTAAAGCTAAAAAATTTATTTTAAAAAAATTAAATGAGGAAGATAAAATTTTTAAAATTGATGAGGATAAGTGGTTGGGATATGAGATGGATTCCTTTGTAGAAACTATCCTTAATAAAAAAACTGAAAATGAAACTATGACCTATGAAAAATCTATAAATTTACATAAAACAATAGATATGATAAAGGAAAAATTAGGATTCAAATATGATAATTTAGAAATAGAAATAAATTAATAGTTAATAAGATGTGATAAAAAATCTTTAGTCACGAATTACACGAATAGACACGAAGAAAAGATAATAGAATGTGGATATTTATTTTAGATTATAACCAAGAAAAAAGACTTCTGTGTTATAGCAGTAAAATCTCATAGATTGGTGTAGATTGGTGGTGAAAAAAGATTTATCTCAGTGAACTCTGTTTCTCTGCGTTGATAAGTTTTCTTAGTGCACCTCTTTATCTCTCTTCTTAGTGTTGAAGAATTTAAATTTTAGATCAGTATAAATTTGTATATATTAGTGGCAAAAAAATATTTTAGGAGGAAAAATTAGATGGCAGGAATAACTTTTGATATAGAAGAAAAATTAGGATTATTAAGTGAAAGAAAGGGATGGACCAAGGAATTAAATATGGTCTCATGGAATAATCGAAAAGCCAAGGCTGACATCAGAGAGTGGGATGAAACTCATGAGAAGATGGGAAAAGGAATAACACTTTCAATAGAGGAGTTAGTTCAATTAAAAAAAATATTAAATAATATGGATCTATAAAAATTTATAAAGTTTGAGGTGTAAAATGTTTTTTAAAATTCTTCGTGCTGAAGTTATTGGAATTATTATAGGTCTAATAATCGGTATTTTAGGTCTTCTAATAGGTGGAGGACGATTTTTTCAAAGTTATTGGTTTATAGCTTTGTTGATTGTTGTATGTATAACAGTAGGTTTATTTTACTTTAAGATGATGACAACTTAGGTAAAAATTAAAAAGATAGAGTTAGAGTTAGAAAAAATTCCTTCCTCTAGATTTTATAATAGTTTCATGATAAAATTTAAACTAAATGTCTAAAGATATTTTATTGTGGGATTATAGAGAAAATTAATATATATAGGAGATAAATTTTTATGAGTATTTTAGATGTAAGCAGGGTAAGTCATGGTTATGGAGCAAGAACAATTTTAGAAGATGCTTCTTTTAGACTTCTAAAGGGAGAACATGTAGGATTAATTGGAGCAAACGGAGAGGGAAAATCTACTTTTTTAAATATTATAACAGGAAAACTTATGCCTGATGAGGGAGATATAAGTTGGTGTAACCATATCACTACAGGATATTTAGATCAATATAGTAGCCTTGAAAAAGGTAAAACTATTAGAGATATTTTAAAATCAGCTTTTGCTCCTATGTTTGAATTAGAAAAAGAAATAATGGAACTCTATGAAAAGATGGGAACTTGTAATGATACTGAGATGGAGATGATCTTAGAAGAGGTCGGAGATATCCAAAGTATCTTAGACAGTTCAGAATTTTATAATTTAGATTCAAAAATAGAATCTTATGCAGCTGGACTAGGACTTATGGAAATAGGATTAGAAAAAGATGTATCAGAGTTATCTGGTGGGCAGAGAGCTAAGATCTTACTAGCAAAAGTTTTACTTGAAAATCCTATGATCTTGATCTTAGATGAACCAACTAACTTTTTAGATGAAGATCATATCATTTGGTTAAAGAATTTTTTACAAAAATATGAAAATGCATTTATCTTGGTCTCCCATGATATTCCATTTTTAAGTGATGTAACCAATGTAATCTATCATATTGAAAAAGCAGAGCTAACAAGATATACAGGGGGATACTCTCAATTTTTGGAGATGTATGAATTAAAAAAACGTCAAATAGAACAAGCTTATAAAAAACAGCAAAAAGAGATAGCACATCTAGAAGATTTTGTAGCTCGTAATAAAGCTAGAATTGCAACTACTAATATGGCTAAGAGTAGACAAAAAAAATTAGATAAAATGGATGTAATAACTATAGAAAGAGATAAACCAAAACCACAATTTTATTTTAAAACTGCAAGAACTCCATCAAGGGAAGTTATTACAGTAAAAGATCTAATAATTGGTTACGATGAACCACTGACAAGAAAGCTTAACTTCACTATAGAAAGAAATCAAAAAATTGCAATTAGAGGAGTAAATGGATTAGGAAAATCTACTCTGATAAATACAATTTTAAGAAAGATAAAAGCTATCTCAGGAGAGATAGAACACGGTCAATTTTTAGAAGTAGGATATTTTAAACAAGAGGAAGAGAGTAGTGGAAAAACTGCATTAGATGAATTTTGGGATGAATTTCCATCATTAACTAATGGAGAAGTAAGATCTGCTTTAGCTAAATGTGGTTTAACTAAAGATCATATTGGAACAAAGATGAGAGCTCTCTCTGGAGGAGAAAATGCTAAAGTTAGATTAGCTAAGATAATGAACCATGAAATTAATTTTTTAGTTTTAGATGAGCCAACTAATCATTTAGATATCGATGCAAAAGATGAACTAAAAAGAGCTTTAAAAGAATTTAAAGGAACTGTCTTCATAGTTAGTCATGAACCTGAATTTTATATGGATATTGTAACCGATGTATGGAATGTTGAAGATTGGACTACAAAAATTATATAATTTTAAAAATATATCAAAATTAAAAAAAGGAGATCCGACTATACTGTAACCTGTAAACT
>DDQV01000098.1 GCA_002342785.1 Fusobacteriaceae bacterium UBA2433
TGACAAAAATGTTTTATAGAATATCAATTCCCCCTAAATTTATTAAATTCTCTTTTATTTGCCCTCTAAGGCCCCTCTAAAATCTTTCCCTTGTATTTATATGTTGTGGAGAAATCTACCCCCTAGAATAAAGCCTTCTAACCATTGGTTTTATTAGGATTGAGAGGCAAAAAATCAAAAAGGCTCTAAAGTAGCCTTAGTGGTATCAGAAATAGCCTTAAGAGGTTACTCAGTGACCTTATTTTATGCCAAAATTACAGTAATTTAAAATAATACCATTATTTCAAGGAAGATTTCCCTTCGTGTTAATTCGTGGAATTCGTGACTAAGGTTTTATCTTTTTTCTTCGTTAAAATCTTCCCCTTATTTATACTATAAGGTCTTCTAACACTTTAATACTGGGATTGAGAGATAGAAAAACAAAAAGGCTCGCTACGAGCCCTAAAAAGAGTGTAACAAGCCTTTTTTTACTATAAAATTACTGTAATTCAGATTAACTTTATTATTTTAGAAAAGATTTTCCTTCGTATAATTCGTGACTAAGATCTTGTTTTTTATTTTTTTTACTATATTGAAACCTCTTCTTCATCTTTAAATATACAAACTTTATTTTTCCCAGATTTTTTTGCATCATACATTGCTGCATCTACATTTTTAATAACATCATCATAGGTATCAGAAGATTTAAATTGATAAACTCCAGAAGATATAGTTATATTTCCTACAGATTGAAAATTAGTTTCTTCAACTAACTTTCGTAACTTTTCTGCCTTATTAAAAGCATCTATTTTAGATGTAGAGGTTAGAATCAAAATAAATTCTTCCCCTCCAAACCTTGCTAAAAAATCTTCAAAACGAACATTTTCCTTTATTATTCTCGCTAATTTTTCAAGTACAACATCTCCAATATGATGTCCATATGTATCATTTACATTTTTAAAATTATCTATGTCAAACATTATTACACTTAGACTTTCATTACTTCTTTTACTTCTAAGAATTTCTCGATTTAAATCTTTATCAAATTTTCTCCTATTATCTATTTTTGTCAAACGATCTGATAAGGATAGATCGATGAGTAACTCCCTATTCTTAGATATATAATATGCTAAAGCCATAATAAATAAAAATATAATAGAAACCATAGATATATCCAATAAATTTTGTTGATACATAAGATTATATCTAATATTAGGTGATATTGAAATAAAATAACCAACAGGGATTTTTTCAATATTATATATTGGTATCATAATTATCTCATAACTCTTATTATCATATTTAACAATAATATTTAGATTTTTATATTGATCTAAATGTTCAAGTTTTTTTCTTTCTATTGAATCAAATAATCCTTTTAATCCTGATCTATCTACTAGATTTCTTTCTTCCTTAAGATTATTAAAATTATTATCAAATAAAAAATCATCTGAGATGGAACTTACTGAATAATTCTTTAGATAATCTTTAAAGACCTTTGATTCAACAACTTTTTTACTTAAGATCAGAGTATAATCTTTATTTTTATTTCCCTTTGTTAACATACTTATTACAGTAGACATAGAAACACTTACTTCAGCACTGCCTATATCTTCATCTTTGTACCTCAAAGGATACACATATCTAAATCCATTAAATATCTTTCCCTCTTCAAATCCCGAAATATATTTTTTATATTTATTTACATAATAAACTGAATACCTTGCATCCTTTAATATATCTCCATATTTATTTGGAGCATGCATCCTAAGAAAACTAGTAGTATCAGGAAAATGAAAGTGAAATTGTCTTATATCATAATTTTTCATAAGGTTATAATCAACAATAAAATATTCATATAACTCTTTTCGTATATTATCTCTTATTATCTCATCTCCATGGTATGCTTTTTGCATTGAAGATAACACATAGTCGTTATTAACAAATTTCTCATAGAAGTAACTCGAAAAATCTGCATAATTATTTAAAGTTGAGCTAAGTTGAAATTCTAATTCATTATATTTATCACTATAATATTGATCTTTTTTTTCTTCAAATTTAGAATTAATAATTTCAAGAGATAATATGTATAGAAAGACAACTATTAGACATACAATATATTTTCTCTTTCTTATAACATTTTTCATTTTTCACCTCCCCTTTCTATAAAAAATAATATCATTATTAATATACATTATCATTTTAGATTACCTCTATGAAATCATTTTTTTTTATCTGTCCCCCATGAATAACCTTTGCAAAGATCCCTTCATGATACATAGTACTATAATGATCTTCTATTAAAACATCTTTCTTTCCTATTTGAGTTATCTCTAAAATAACTTCTTTACCAAATTTTACCTTTGTATTAATTGGAAGATCAAATAGATCTATATCCTCAACTATAATATTTGCCTCAAAAGTTCCAAGTGTAAGGTCATTTGCCTTAAATTTATCTATGGATCTTTTAGATAAGATACTTACTTGATGTCTTCCCTCAGTAGCATGGATATCATTTATTATACCAAAATTTTCCTTTAATTGTATTTTATCATATTCAAGCTTTGCCATTCCCCTTTTTTTCCCAATAAAAAGATTACTAACTCTTCCCATCTTATCCTCCAATTTGAAACATATTTTTTTTAATTACAACACCTTCATTTAATTTATGTTCTTTTGGTTTCTCTTTAATAATTTCTAAGATTTTTTCTTCTAACTTGATCTTATCATAAGCATATTTTCTTAGATCATATTCCTCATCAGAGTGTAAACATAGTTTTAAACTACCATTTGAAGTCAACCTAACTCTATTACAATTATCACAAAAACCACAACTTATTGGATTGATAAGACCTACTCTACCTTTATAACCTGGTATTTGATAATAATCTGCTGGAGAACTTTTATCTTTTTTTATTACAGGTTTTAAATCTTTTATTTTTTTAAGAACTGTTTCATTAGAAAGATATCTATCTTTTGACCAATTAGAAGTATCTCCAATTGTCATCAGTTCAATAAATCTAATATCATAATTATTATCCCTTGTTAAGTTTACTAGATCTTCTATCTCATTATCATTAAAGTCTTTTACTAAAACTGTGTTTAATTTAATAGGCTCTAATCCAACTTTTTTAGCTTCTTCTATCCCTTCAAAAACATCTTTTAAACTACTTCCACAGGTGATCAAAGAGTATTTTTCTTTATCTAAGGAATCTATAGATATATTTACCCTATCTAATCCTGCTTCTTTTAATTTTGTTGCATATTTTTTTAATAATAAACCATTGGTAGTTAGTGTTATCTCATTAATACCTTCTATATCAGAAATTTTTTTTACTAGATCTACAATACCTCTTCTAACTAAAGGCTCTCCACCTGTTAATCTTATTTTTTTTACACCTAATTTTGCAAAAACACTAACAATATTTGTTATCTCCTCAAAAGATAATATTTCATCATGTGATTTCAGTTTTATTCCTTCTGGCGGCATACAATATTTACACCTACTATTACATCTATTTGTAACAGAAATCCTTAAATACTCAATCTTTCTATTAAAATTATCTTTTAATATTTTCATCTCTTACCACATACTCCTTTTTTTTCTATCAATTATATTATTTGTTTACCTTAATATTATAATTAAATTTTTAAGAAGTCAATTTAAAATAGTAAAAAAAATTCTTTTTTATTCTTTGAATAAAATTTTAATTTTTAAAATAGCATTATAATAGTATTTTTTAATTACAAAATAAAAATACTTTTAGAATTAAAAAAGTACATTTTGTAAAATAATAGGTTGACTTTGTTAAATAGCAGTGATATATTTGAATTAGCTAATACTTAAAACAAGGGGTGAAAAATATGGAAAAAACTAAAATTTTTATATCTAGAATAGAAGAACTTGATAATAAAAAAATAGAGATAAATAAATTTTTAGAGGATAAAAAATTTATTTCTTTAACTCAAACTCAGAGTGCAGGAAAAGAGTTCACCATGGTTATTTTAACCTTAATTTACAAGGAAAAAGATATTATTCCTTTTCTATAAAAAACTATCAATAATGTAGATCATCTACTTAAAAATAGAAAAAATAATAAAAAAAGTAAATATAATATCTATATTTACTTTTTTTAGTTATTTATTTTTCCATAAGATATCTATACATCTCATCCTCTACCCTCTTATTTAGAATACATTCTATCCCCACTACTGAAACATCTTTTCCCTTTTTATCTATTATTCTCATCTCTTTTATCCCATCTTTTTTAGGAGTCAGTTCCCCTATATAGAAAAATTCTATCCCCTCATCATCACTTTTTTTTACAAATAAAGGTATCCTTATATTTTTTTCCCTTATTATAGTCATATCTGGGCTAACCAACTTTCTTCTAGCCTTAGACATCCATTTAAATTCTGTTCTGCTTAAAAATCCATGGTCATAGATCTGTTCATCTCCATGATATGTTATAAACACAGGACAGTTTCCTAATTTTTCATTTACCTTATATCCAGCTATCCCTTGGGCAACCTCATTTTTTTCCCAATTTAAAATCCTTATAACATCTTTTCTAGAATATTTTTCATAGAGGATAAATCCATCATAGAAATTTTCTTTTTTATAGATCTTATTATATTCCGTCTTACAATAACTTAAAAGGTCTAAGAGAAAAACTTTGAAATCTTTTTCTTCTAACGATCTTAAAAAATCATCTTCCAAAATAAAATTATTATTTTCTAACTTTATAATATTAAATTTATATTTTTCCCTTACAGTTACTAATTTTTTTTGATGCTTTTCTGTTACAAATTCAAAATTAAGATTTTTATAGATAGAATCTATAGTTTCATTAGATATCTCATATCCATACTCTTTTAAAATATCTTTCCTTAATTTTTCTACACTATATTCTTTATCTTCTATCAACTTAGATATTAAAATTACTTCTTCTATCCTTTTTAAGTTGGCAATATCTGTAGAAAAAAACTCTAATAATTTTTTATTTTTTTCTTCTATAAAAAAACCAAGATCTTTCCCTTGAGAAACTATAAAGTTATAGTAAGATTTAGAGTAATCTATATAGGTTTTAGGATCTCTAGAGTTCATCTCTACAAAATCCATCATCATAGGTATCCTTCCCAACCTATATCTTAAAAGTTCATAATCTTTGATCAAATCTCTCTTAGTTTTTAAGTTAGCTAGATCAAGAGCTTTAAATATCCTCTCTTTAGATATTTTATCAAAATTAATTGTAGAACTTCCAGGGATCAGACTACTCTCATTTACTAACATCTTTTTTATCTTACTCTTATCAAAACTATTATCTCCATAGAGAGCTATAGGAATAAGATAGTTGTTGTTATAGTTTCCAATAAAATCTATAACTGTAAGATATCTCTTCCCCATACTTTTTCTTAGTCCCCTTCCTAACTGTTGGATAAATATTATAGCTGATTGAGTAGGTCGAACCATTATTATTTGATTTATCTTAGGGATATCTATCCCTTCATTAAAGATATCTACTGTAAATATATAATCTAACCTATCTACATCATCTGATTCCAACCTTCTTATAGCTTCCTCCCTCTCCTTTTCTGAATTTTCCCCAGTAAGAGAAACTGTCTTATATTTTCTTTCATTAAATAATCTAGAGAGTTCTTGAGCTTCCAATTTTCTACTACAAAATATCAGTCCACGAATAATTTTTTCATCGGCTCCATAAAACTCTGATTTTTTAATTATTTTTTCTACTCTCTCCTCTGAAATTAATTTGGAAAAGTTCTCATCTTCAGATATTAAATTATCATCTATTTTTATATCTGTAACTCCATAATAATGAAATGGAACTAACATCTCTTCCTCTAATGCCTTATTTAATCTAATCTCATAGGCAATATTATAGTTAAATTGTTTAAATATATCAAAACCATCTGTTCTTTCAGGAGTTGCTGTCATCCCTAATAAAAATTTAAAAGTAAAATAGTTTAATATTTTTTGGTATGTAAAAGCACTGGCTCTATGGGTCTCATCGATCACAATATAATCAAAATGATCCTTTGAAAACATCTCTAAATTTGATTCTTTAGAAATAGTTTGCACTGTGGAAAATATAAAATCTGATTCTATATCTTTTTCACTTCCAGAAAATAATCCCATACTCTTATCCTCACCAAAGATAGTTTTATAACTTTCCATGGCTTTCTTAGCTATATTTTTTCTATGAACTATAAAGAGAAATTTTTTAGGATTAAATTCCTTTACATCAAAGGCTGAAAGATAGGTCTTTCCCGTTCCTGTAGCAGATATGAGAAGTCCCCTATCTTCACCTAACTTTCTCAATTTTTTTATATTTTCTAGAGCTTTTTTTTGCATCTCATTAGGTTTAATTTCATTAAAAAAATAATCCATCTTTTTTTTATTTTCATATCTCAAGTGCCTCTGTCGATCATATATTTTTTCATAGACCTCTATATACTCATAACTTACAAGATATCCCTTTTTAAATTCTAAATTCGCTTCCTCTAAAACTTCCTCTACTAAACTTGAATCATTTGATGCACTTACCATAAGATTCCATTCCTTATTAGTTGATAATGCACTAGCAGTAAGGTTGCTACTTCCTACCATTAGAGTATATTGGTCTTTATATTTAAAAAAATATCCCTTAGCATGAAAATTATCTTTCGTTGCTATTCGAAGCTCTATATTTTCAAATTTTAAAAGGGATTTTAAAGCTTCTGGTTGGGTAAAATCTTGATATTGAGATACCAAAATCTTCCCTTTTATTTTTTTTTTTCTTAGTTCTTCTAAAGTATTTATAAGTACCGCCACTCCACTCTTAGTTAAAAATGCCACTGAAAAATAGAACTCATCACAATTTCTAAGTTCATTTAAAATAGTCGACAATACTTTTTTATTTTTTAACCTATTATTTGTAATTAACTTAGGTAGATATAGATTATTTGAACTATAATTTTTATCTATAAACCCTGTTTCTACAGATCTTCTTAATTCTTCATGACTAGATCTCATCTATATCATCCTCTCTTAATATTTATTTTAAAAATATTCTAACATAAATATTCTAAAATTTATTAAAATTTAAAAATAAAACCTACTTCATAAAAAAATATATAAAAGAAATATATATTGACATTTTTCTTTAAAAAATATAGTATTAATATGGTATAAATGTAATAAAAATAAATTTAAAGTAGTTTAAACGAGGAGGATATATATGTCATATGTTGACGAAATACTAGAAAAAGTAGTTGTTAAAAATCCAAGTGAAATAGAGTTTCACCAATCAGTTAAAGAGGTTTTAGAATCTTTAAGGATCGTTGTAGAAAAAAACGAAGATAAATTTAGAAAAGAAGCTTTATTAGAAAGATTAACAGAACCAGAAAGAATAATATCATTTAGAATTCCTTGGGTAGACGACAGCGGACAAGTACATGTAAATAAAGGTTTCCGTGTTCAATTTTCTAGTGCCATTGGACCATACAAAGGTGGGCTTAGACTTCATCCTTCAGTTAATCAAGGAATAGTTAAATTTTTAGGATTTGAACAAACTTTCAAAAACTCATTGACTGGTCTACCAATCGGTGGCGGAAAAGGTGGATCTGACTTTGATCCTAAAGGTAGATCTGACAGGGAAGTAATGGCATTTTGTCAAAGTTTTATGACTGAACTTCATAAATATATTGGAGCTGACACAGATGTTCCAGCTGGTGATATCGGTGTAGGTGGAAGAGAGATCGGTTATCTATATGGACAATACAAAAGACTTACTGGTCTTTACGAAGGTGTCTTAACTGGAAAAGGTTTAACTTATGGTGGATCATTAGCAAGAACAGAAGCAACTGGATATGGTTTAGTATATATCGTTGAAGAGATGCTTAAACAATATAATAATCAAAATTTAAAAGATAAAAAAGTTGTTATCTCAGGTTCAGGAAATGTTGCTATCTATGCTACACAAAAAGCTCAAGAGTTAGGAGCAAAAGTTATTGCACTAAGTGACTCTAGTGGTTATGTTTATGATAAAGATGGTATCGATCTTGATCTTATCAAGGAAATAAAAGAAGTAAAACGTGGTAGAATTAAAGAATATGCAGATGTTAAAACTTCAGCAGTATTTACAGCTGGAAAAGGTATTTGGACTATTCCTTGCGATATTGCTCTTCCCTGTGCAACTCAAAATGAATTAGATCTTGAAGACGCAAAAACTTTAAAAGCAAATAGATGTTTTGTTGTAGCAGAAGGAGCTAATATGCCAACTACAATAGAAGCAACTAATTATTTTTTAGAAAATAAAATATTATTTATGCCTGGTAAAGCAGCTAATGCAGGTGGAGTTGCAACTTCAGCCTTGGAGATGTCACAAAATAGTCAAAGATTAAGTTGGACATTTGAAGAAGTAGACAGCCAACTTAAAGAAATTATGATTAATATCTTTGCAAAAGTAGACCAAGCATCAAAAAAATATAATTTAGAAGGTAACTATGTAGTAGGAGCT
>DDQV01000049.1 GCA_002342785.1 Fusobacteriaceae bacterium UBA2433
AGCCTCCTAAAAATTTATTTTCTATTTAAATTACCCTGAAATATTTAGAAATTCTAAATATTCAGCTGTTATAGTCATTAATAATAATATCAATTCAAAATGTTTCTTTTTATTTTATACAAAAGAAAATATTAATTTCTTTCTTCTATGATTGTTTTTTGAACCGCTGCAGGAACTGGTAAATATTTTTTGAATTCCATTGCATAGTTTGCTCTTCCTTGAGATTTAGATCTTAAGTCAGTTGAATAACCAAACATTTCTGACAATGGTGCTTCAGCTTCAATTATTCTAGCTCCAGCTCTTTCATGCATCCCAAGAACAACTCCTCTTCTAGAAGAAACGTCACCTATAAGGTCACCCATATATTCTTCAGGAGTAGTTATTTCAACTTTGAAGATAGGCTCAAGTATAACTGGATTACACTCTCTAGCGGCTTTTTTCATTGCCATTGATCCTGCAATTTTAAACGCCATCTCGTTCGAGTCAACATCATGATAAGATCCATCATATAATACAACTCTAACATCTTCCATTGGATATCCTGCAATAACTCCACCTTCAAGTGCTTCTTTACAACCTTTTTCAACAGCAGGTATATATTCTCTAGGAACAGATCCACCTGAAGTTTTATTTTCAAATATAAATCCCTCACCTGGATTAGGATATACTCTAATTTTAACATGACCATATTGTCCTCTTCCACCTGATTGCTTAGCATATTTCATATCAGTATCAGTTTCAGTTGTTATAGTTTCTCTATAAGCAACTTGTGGTTTACCTACATTTGATTCTACATTAAATTCTCTTTTCATTCTATCAACCAAGATATCTAAATGAAGTTCTCCCATTCCAGAAATGATAGTTTGACCTGTTTCTTCATCTGTTTTAACTTGAAAAGTAGGATCTTCTTCAGCAAGTTTACTTAAAGCAATACCCATTTTTTCTTGATCAGCCTTTGTTTTTGGTTCAACAGCAACTGAGATAACTGGCTCAGGGAATACCATTCTTTCTAAGATAATAGGATTAGCCATATCACATAAAGTATCTCCAGTAGTAGTATCTTTAAGACCTACTGCTGCTGCAATATCTCCACAATATACCATGTCTATTTCTTCTCTTTTATTTGCATGCATTTGTAAAATTCTTCCTATTCTTTCTTTTTTTCCTTTTACAGAGTTTAACACATATGATCCTTTTGCTAAACACCCAGAATATACTCTGAAGAAAGATAGTCTTCCTACGAATGGATCCGTCATTATTTTAAATGCTAGTGCAGTAAATGGTTGATCATCTCCAGGAAGTCTTTCCATTTCAATACTATCATCTTTAACGTCAGTACCTTTAACTGCACCAATATCCACTGGTGAGGGCATAATATCAACTATTAAATCTAATAATGGTTGTACTCCTTTGTTTTTAAACGCAGTCCCGCATGTAACAGGAACAATTAAGTTTGCAATAGTAGCTTTTCTTAATCCTGCTATTAATTCAGCAACTGTTATTTCGTCTCCACCAAAGAATTTTTCCATTAATACGTCATCTGTCTCAACAATAGATTCAATCATAAATTCTCTTGCCGCTTTTGCTTCTTCAAGTAATTCAGCTCTGATATCAACAATTTCCATATCTTGACCATCTTTAGTATCTAAAGGCCATTTCATTTCTTTCATAGTGATTAAGTTAATAATTCCTTCAAAATTTTCTTCTGCACCTATTGGTAATTGTACAGGAACTGGATTAGATCCTAATTTTTCTTTGATATCACTTACACACATTTTAAAATCTGCACCTGTTCTGTCCATTTTATTAAAAAAAGCCATTCTAGGTACACTATATTTATCGGCTTGTCTCCAAACAGTTTCAGATTGTGGTTGTACTCCATCAACTGCAGAGAAAACTGCAACTGTTCCATCTAATACTCTTAATGATCTTTCTACTTCTACAGTAAAATCCACATGTCCTGGTGTATCGATGATATTTATTCTATGTTTTCTCCAGAAGCAAGTTGTTGCTGCTGAAGTTATAGTAATTCCTCTTTCTTGCTCTTGCTCCATCCAGTCCATAGTAGCTGCACCATCATGTACTTCTCCAATTTGATGAGTTACACCAGTGTAAAGTAAGATTCTCTCAGTGGTAGTTGTTTTACCAGCATCGATATGAGCCATTATTCCTATATTTCTAGTTTGATCTAAAGAAATTTCTCTAGCCATTGTAGTTTTCCTCCTCAACTTTATATATATGAAAAACTAAGTTAAAACAACTTAGTTTTTACCACTTGTAATGTGCGAAAGCTCTATTTGCTTCTGCCATCTTATAAGTGTCTTCTTTTTTCTTGATAGTTGCACCCTCATTGTTAGACGCTGCGATTAATTCGTTAGCTAATCTTTCAACCATAGTGTACTCTTTTCTATTTCTAGTATAAGTAGTTAACCATCTTAAAGCCAAAGCTTGTTGTCTAACAGTCCTTACTTCTACCGGTACTTGATAAGTAGCTCCACCAATTCTTCTTGATTTAACTTCTAATGCAGGTTTGATGTTTTCGATAGCTTTCTTGAAAGTTTCGTATCCTTCTTCACCTGATTTTTCTTTTATTAAATCCATAGCTCCATAAAAAATAGATTCCGCTAAAGATTTCTTTCCATCTAACATGATAGAATTTATAAATTTAGTTACAACTTTATCCCCATATCTTGAATCAGCTAAAACGTCTCTTTTAACTGCTGCTCTTCTTCTTGACATATTTTTGCACCTCCTAATAGTTTAATTTATTATCCTTTTTTTACTCCATACTTAGATCTTGCTTGTTTTCTATCTGCTACTCCTGCAGTATCTAAAGCTCCTCTAATTACTTTGTATCTTACACCTGGTAAATCTTTTGTTCTTCCACCTTTTAAAAGAACAATTGAATGTTCTTGTAAATTATGTCCAATTCCTGGAATGTAAGCAGTAACTTCGATTCCGTTAGTTAATCTTACTCTGGCAACCTTTCTTAAAGCAGAGTTTGGTTTCTTTGGTGTAGAAGTATAAACTCTTACACAAACTCCTCTTTTTTGTGGGTTTCCTTTTAATGCTGGTGATGTTTTAGAAGACTCTAAAGTCTTTCTTCCTTTTCTTATTAATTGGTTAATAGTAGGCATCTTTACCCTCCTTTTCTTTTTTTCTCTCATTATTTAAATAATTTGAAAATTTGTTTTATTTCACAACTAGATAAGTATATCAGAGTTTTAAAATTACGTCAATAATTTTTTTGATATAATTCTAACAAAACAAGGGCTAGAAGTACGAACCACGAGGCAGTGTAGTCTTTGTTAAATAAGGGCTAGGATATTATTTCTATTCCTTATTTAATTTTTAATATCTTTTATAAATTAAAATCTCCAACTAAGAAATATCGTCATTTTATTCAAAGCTAAAAGTATTCCCATTAAAATTAATATTGATCCACTAACTTTCTCCGAACATAAAAAATTCTTTTTTATAAAATCCAATTTATTAATTTTATTTAAAAATAGTGCAAAAATCATAAAAGGTAATCCCAATCCAAAAGTGTAAATCCAGATATACAACATTCCTATCCATACAGTATCAGAATTTGCTAAATACGACATCACTACAAATAAAACAGGTCCCATACAAGGTGTCCATCCAAAACCGAAAGCAAAACCAAACAGATAAGATGTTCCTAAATTTCTCCGAATAAAATTAAAATTAATTCTCTTTTCAGAATACATTTTAGTAATTTTAAAAATCCCTAACATATGTAAACCCATTACTATAATAATCCCACCAAAAATCATATTCAATATATTATTTCCAATAAGTTTACTTGCAAAATTAGTGAAATTAAATAATAATATTTGTAAAAGAAAAAAAGCTGTTCCAAATCCCAATATAAAAAATAAAGTATGAAGAATGACTTTAAATTTTTGTCTGCCACTCTGTTTTTCTCCTAAAATCATTCCATTTATATATGAAAGATAAGTAGGTACCAATGGTATTATACAAGGGGTTAAAAAAGTTCCCATTCCAGCAAGAAAAACTACTAATATATTTATTTCCATTATTTATATACCTCTCTTTTTTCTAAAACTCTTTTCCTGTCGCTATTTTCTCTTCTCAAAAGAAAAATATTTATCTCAATGCCTCCAAATCTTCTATTTTTAAAAGACTCCAATCTAGAGCTCCGTGAACTCTTTCTAAAATTATTCCATCTGCATCAACTATGTAAGTTGTAGGGACTACTCTTATTACAAATTTTCTAGATAATACCTGTCTTTTATCAAAAAAATGTAAAAAATCCATAGGATTTTCTATAAAAAATTTATCTATTGATTCACCGTCATTATCTATCATTATAGATACTACGTTTACTTTTTTTTTGTTTTCTTTATAAAACTTATTTAATAGTGGTTTCTCTATCTTACACGGTGGACACCAGGTAGCTCCGAAATTATATATAGTAATCTTACCTAAATATTTTTCTGAAGAACTTTTTAATTCTCCCTTTGTATTATATAAATTGATAATAGGAAATACATCTCCAGTTTCTAAACCTTCTTTTGCACAAAAAGATAAAACACTAACCAATAGTAATAATACAAATATTGATTTTTTCATAAATTACCTCCTTTTTTTATTTATCTTTCTTGTAATTTTTTTAACTATAGAGAAATATATAATCAAAATAAGATTATATTCTAAAATTCTTTTAATCTCTCTAACTCCTCATTCATATCTTCCCATTCATCCATCTTTATCATGATTTTTTCATCCATTTGATTTAATTCATTCTGCAGGTCTATTAACTTATTTATTTCATTTTTTATTCCAGCTTCATTATAGATTTCCACTATTTCAGCTCTTTTCCATTCTAATTTTTCAATTTCTATCTCTAATATTACAAATTTTTTTTCCAAATTAGTTATCCTATTTTTCCTTCTTTTTTGTTCTTCGTAATCTGTATTAAATTCTTTTTCCTTTTTAGGTTCAATAGATTTTTTCATATATTCTTCATAGTTTCCATTGAACACATTACTACCTACAGGAGTTATTTCATATATTTTGTTTACTACACTTTCTAAAAAATGTCTATCATGGGATACAACTATTAGAGTACCGTCATAATTTTCTAATGATTCTTCTAAAATTTCTCTTGCATAGATATCTAAATGGTTTGTAGGTTCATCCATTATTAAAAAATTAGGTTTATTTAATATCAATTTCATTAGAGCAACCCTTGATTTTTCACCACCACTAAGATCATTTATACTTTTAAAAATTTCATCTTCTGAAAATAGAAATCCCCCTGCAAGCGTTCTAGCTTCTTCCTCTGACAAAGGATAATTATACATCAATTCTTCTAATATATTTTGTTTACCTTCTAAACCAGTATGATTCTGGTCATAATATCCAATATCTAATTTTTCTCCTAATTTTACTTTTCCAGAAGTTTCTTTTTCTAAATGATTTATTATCCTAAGTATCGTTGATTTCCCCACTCCATTAGGACCCATTATTCCTATCTTATCACCACGATAAATATCAATGTTTATATTTTTGAAAATCTCTTTTTCTCCAAAAGTTTTAGATAAATTATTAATTTTTAAAACTTTATCAGTAGAAACTCTTTCTATTTCAAATTTTAATTTCATTTTTCTCATTTTTACAATAGGATCTCCCATTTTTTCCATACGATTTAAAAGCTTTCTTCTTCCCAGTGCTTGTTTAGTTTTTATACCGCCCATGTACTTAGTAATATAATCTTCCATTTTTTTTATCTTATCTTGTTCTTTTTCAAATCTTTTTACTGCTCCTGTTAGATACGCCTCTTTTTGAATTGTGTATTCAGTAAAATTACCTTTATACAAGTTTATAGTCTTATTTTCAATTTCGAATACTCTATTAATTACATTGTCTAAAAAATACCTATCGTGAGAAATTAAAATAAAAGCTTTATTATAAGAATTTAAATATTTCTCTAACCATTCAATTGCATTTAAATCTAAATGGTTTGTGGGTTCATCTAATATTAACAATTCTGGTTCATCTAACAATATTTTCCCCAAAGCTACCCTTGACTGTTGCCCTCCACTAAGATCATCAACTTTTTGTTTCCACAGATACTCAGGAAAATTTAAACCATTCAAAATCTGTTTTACCTTATATTCTAAAACATAACCATCTTCTTGCTCATATCTAGTATTTAATATTGCCAATTTTTCCATAATATTATCAAAATTTTTTACATCAATAGCCAATTTTTCGTTTAGTGATTGAATTTTTTTATAATCTTCTTTCAAATGTGAATATACACTCATTAACTCATCAAATACTGTATTTTTTAAATTTAAATCAAAATTTTGAGATAAATAACCAATTCTTAAATTCCCTTTTTTCCCGATTTTCCCCATTTGTTTAGTTTCTAAACTTTCGTCATGAGTTTCCATGTCCATAAGAATCTTTATAAGAGTAGTTTTTCCAGCTCCATTAGCTCCTACTAATCCTATTTTATCCTTTTCATCCACTGCAAAATTAACATTTCTTAATAAAATTTCTCCTGTAAATTGTTTCCATAAATCCGTTACACTAAGTATCATAATTATCTTTCACCCTTATCCTTTTAAAATAATTTTTTTTATTTCATTATATCATATAAAATTTATGTTTCTATTATTTTTACATCTATGCTATACTTCCTTTATATTTTAAATAAAGAATAGGAGATAATAATGAATATAAGAGATTTTATTAACAAAGAAATTACATATAAAGAGGCTATCGAACTTACTAATATTAGTGGAAAAAAAATGATAGAATTATTTTCTGTAGCTAATGAAATAAGAGAAAAATACTGTGGAAATCAAATTCATACTTGTACTATTTCTAATGCAAAATCAGGAAGATGTGAAGAAGATTGTAAATTTTGTGCTCAATCAGCGCATTATAATACTAATATTACTAACTACGAACTCAAAAATAAAAAAATCCTTTTAGAAGAGTATGATAGAGCAGGATATTTAAAAAGTTTAAAATTTGGATTAGTTACTTCAGGTAGAAGTATTAATAAAGATTCAAAAGAATTTAATGATATAACAAGTTTTTTAGAAACAGCCAAATCTTATAATAAAAGTACAGAACTCTGTTGTTCTATCGGACTTTTATCTAAAGAAGAATTATTAGATTTAAAAAAAGCTGGGATTACTAGGTTTCATAGTAATCTTCAAACATCTATCAAATCGTACAATAAAATAGTTGCTACAACTCATAGTATAGAAAAACGATTAGAAACTATAAAAGCAGCAAAAGAAATAGGTTTAGATGTTTGTAGTGGTGGGATAATCGGTATGGGAGAATCTTGGAAAGATAGAATAGATATGGCATATACTTTAAAGGAATTAGGCGTAGATGGAATTCCTATAAATATTTTAAATCCTATTCCAGGAACTCCTCATGAAAATAGAGAACATTTATCTGCAAATGAGATCTTAAAAACTATAGCTATTTATCGAATAATTTTTAAAGATAAGGTTATTAAAATAGCTGCTGGTAGAGAAAGTATATTAAAAGATTTTATGGGAATGGCTTTTATGTCAGGGGCTAATGGAATGTTGATAGGTGGATACCTTACTATGAAAGGTCGAAGTCCTCAAGAAGATTTTAAATTTATTGAAAATATTAAAAAAATGTGGAAATAGGTAAAAAATTATTCCGAAACTCTATTAATTTTGTATAAAATAAAAAATAGATAATTCTTATAAATTAAAGTAATATAATTTTAATGCAACTTGATTATTTAAAAGAGTTAAATCTTTTTGTAAATATAAACTTATTTATTATTTAATTCTTTCACTTTCATACAAATTATTATCCTTCTTACTAATATTAAAATCTTATTTTTAAGTATAAAAAACCTTGTAAACTCTAATAGGTTTCTTATATTATCTAGTCTACAATTTATAAGTTAGAGTATAATTTATGAATTAGTCACTTTTGATTCAATTAAGTTTTTTAAAGAAATAAAAACGACAAAATTTTAATTTTGTCGTTTATTTTTAATTAATTATAAAACTTCAATGTTTGAAGCTTGAGGACCTTTTGCACCTTCAGTTACTTCGAAAGTTACTTCTTCCCCTTCTTTTAAAGTTTTAAATCCTTCTTTGTTAATTTGAGAGAAATGTGCAAAATAATCATTTCCATCTTCACCTTGGATAAATCCAAATCCTTTTTCTTCATTGAACCATTTAACTGTACCTTTTAACATGTTATACCTCCGTGTATTTTTTTCAGATAGAATCCTAGAATCCCATTAAATACAAACACACTTGGTGGTATTAATGAAAGTTCTCTTTTGAAACATCTGTTACTTCAATTAAGTATATTCTATTTATAACCTTTTGTCAACATTCTCAAAGTCAATATTTCTCTATATTTATTTTTTTATATTATTTTTTTCATATAAACTAAATGATCAATTCCATTATAAATTTTTTTGCCTTTAAATACAAATCCAGAGTTAGCAAATATTTTTTTAGAAATATCATTTTCCTCTAAAATATAAGCTACAATTAATTTTATATTATTTTTTTCAATTTTCAAATCTTCAATAGATCTTTCTATAAATATTTTACTTAACCCTTTTCCCCTATTTTCTTTGTCTAAATATACACTAATTATCGACATTTCTTCATCTATCTCATATCTTATCTGACCTATTATTTTTTCTTCTAAATTTTTTACCACATAAATAAGGTAATAAGGTGACTTTAACCAAAATTGATACCATCTTTCATGTCTTTCAAATTCTAGTTTTTCTGAATTAGGAGAATATTTTATTATAAAATTTTTATGAAGTAGATTATATATTCCTATAATATCATATTTTTTAGCCTTACTAATTATATAATTTACTTCCAAAACTTTACTCCCTTTTAAATTTAATTATCTAATTGTATCATATTTTTTTTTACTAATAAAGTAAGCTTTACTATAAAAAAGTTAATTAAATAATTTTTGAAAATATAAGTTTAAATAAAAAATATATAATTTTATAGTATCGTAAAACATCATTCACTTTATTATTAATAATTCTTTAATTGACTTATTTAAAACTTCAAAACCATATTTTTTTATCATTCTAATTCTTACAAAATTATCTCCTAAAGGAATAAATTTTATAATAATACAAAAATGGAGTTTGATAAGAAACTCCATCAAACTCCATTTTTTTAGTCGTTTTCCCAATTTTGTGATCTTGTTACTGCTTTTTTCCACCCTTTATACATTATTGATCTTTCTTCTTCTTCTAACTTCGGCTCGTATAATCTATCTAAGTTCCATTTTTCCATTATTTCATCTTTATCATCCCAGAATCCAACTGCCAATCCTGCCAAGTAAGCTGCTCCTAACGCTGTAGTTTCTGTTACTTCAGGTCTTAGAACTTCAGAACCTAATATATCTGATTGAAATTGCATTAAGAAGTTATTTGCAACTGCTCCTCCATCAACTTTTAAACTAGCTAATTGAATTCCTGAATCTTCTTGCATAGCTTCAATAAGATCTTTACTTTGATACGCTATAGATTCTAAAGTAGCTCTTATAATATGATTTCTATTAGATCCACGAGTAAGACCTACGATACAACCTCTTGCATACATATCCCAATAAGGAGACCCTAATCCTACAAATGCAGGGACTACATAAACACCATCACTATCTTTTACTTTATTAGCAAAATATTCACTGTCTGCTGCATCTTTAATTAATCCCATCTCATCACGAAGCCATTGTATAGATGCTCCTCCTACAAATACACTTCCTTCTAAAGCGTATTCTACCTTTCCATCAATTCCGATTGCTATAGTTGTAAGTAATCCATTTTTAGATTCTATCATCTCAGTACCAGTATTCATTAGTAAAAAACATCCTGTTCCATAAGTATTTTTTGCCTCTCCTGG
>DDQV01000027.1 GCA_002342785.1 Fusobacteriaceae bacterium UBA2433
GATAATTTTTATGTTAAAAATTTATATTCAATAACTACTTTGATCTATATTATTTATGGAATTAAAGTGTTATACACTTTGTTTAGAAAAAAAATAAAATGGAAAGTTTATGGGAAGGGACTAGCAATAATAACTGCTTGTTTATTTCCAATAGTAATTTTTATTTTAGGTGCAATGAACAGTTTTGGAATAATAAAAATAAATAAAAATAAATAGAAGGAGGAAAGAAAATGTCAAAATTAAAAGTGATACTTAATACAGACGTAGCAGGACAAGGAAGAAAAGGTGACATAGTAAGTGTATCAGAAGGATATGCTAAAAACTTCCTATTGAAAGGAAATAAAGGAATAATAGCAACTGATGAAGAGATAAAAAAATTAGAGGCTAAGAAAGATAAAGCTGATGCAAAGGATAAAGCTGAAACTGCCGTGGCAGAGGCACAAGCTAAAGAGTTGGGAGAAAAAACTTTATTTATGAAGGTAAAAGCTGGAGAAAATGGGAAAGTATTTGGATCTATAACTAGTAAAGAGATAGCTGAAGCAATTAAAACTCAATTTGATATGGATATAGATAAGAAAAAAGTAGATGGAAATATAAAAAAAATAGGTGAACATAAAATAATATTAAAATTACACAAAGGTGTGAAGGCTAATTTAAAAGTAATAGCTGAGAGAATGTAGGAGAAAATATGCAAGGGATAGATAAGTTAAGGATGGTTCCAACTAGTATAGAAGCTGAAAGATCGGTATTAGGGGGAGTTTTGTTAAAACCAGATTCTCTAGAAGATGTTATAGAGATAGTAAAAGCCAGTGACTTTTATAAGGGTGCACATAGAAATATCTTTGAAGCAATGCTCTTTGCTTATTCTAAAGGGGAAGTAATAGACCCTATAGTTTTGATAAATACATTGAAAAAACAAAATAAATTTGAAGAAAGTGGTGGAGAAGCTATTTTATATGAGATTATAGAACAAGTTCCTACTGCTGCTAATATTTTAAATTACGCTAGGATAGTAAAGGAAAAAGCTACTTTGCGTAAATTAGGGGATATTGGTACTCAAATAGTTGAGATGACCCATGAAGGTTATGAAGATATAGATGATATATTAGATAAAGCTGAAGGGATGATCTTTAAGATAGCTGAAAATAAAGAGAGCAAAGATGTAATAGAGGTAAAGGATATTATATCTCAAGAATATGAAAGACTAGAAAAGTTGATGGACAATAAAGGAATGACTACTGGAATATCTTCTGGATTTAAACATTTTGATGAGATGACAAACGGTTTTCATCCTTCAGACCTTGTAATTTTAGCAGCTAGACCAGCTATGGGAAAAACAGCATTTGTTTTAAATTTAGCACTTCATGCTGCAGTGGAAGAGAAAAAAAGTGTAATGATATTTAGTTTAGAGATGTCTAACTCTCAATTACTTCAAAGATTTTTATCTGCAAAAGCTAGAATTCCTCTATCCAATCTAAGAAATGGTTTTTTAGAATCGGATCATTGGGTGAAGTTGGGATCTGCTAGTTCAAAATTAGCTGAGTCTAGTATTCAAATAGCAGATATGCCAAATATAAATGTTATGGAGATAAGAGCCATGGCAAGAAGAGCAAAAGCAGCTGGAAAATTAGACATGATAATTATAGATTACCTACAACTTATACAAGGTAGGGATAAAAATGGTGAATCTCGTCAACAAGAGATCTCAGATATATCTAGATCGCTTAAAATAATAGCTAGAGAATTAGAAGTACCAGTAATAGCTTTATCACAACTTTCACGTGGGCCTGAACAAAGAGCAGATAGAAGACCTATGTTATCAGATTTAAGAGATTCAGGAGCCATAGAGCAAGATGCAGATATGGTAGTTTTTCTTTATAGAGATGATTATTATAATGAAGATAGTGAAGATAAAGGAATAGCAGAAATAATTATAGGTAAACAAAGAAATGGTCCTGTAGGAACTATAAAATTAAGGTTCTTTCATGAATATACACAGTTTGGAGATTATACTACTAGTATAAATTAATTTTTTCTATTCAGTAAAAATAGTAATAAAAGTTAGGGTGCAAGTCTGCTTTTTATAATGATATATAAAAGGAGATAAAAAATGAAAAAAAAAGTAGAATTATTGGCTCCAGCAGGAAATTTTGAAAAGTTAGAGATGGCTTTTCATTATGGTGCTGATGCAGTTTTTTTAGGTGGAAAAGAATTTAGTTTAAGAGCAGGAGGACACAACTTCGATAGAGAAGAGTTGGTCAAAGCTTCTAAATATGCCCATGAAAGAGGGAAAAAAATATGGGTAGCATTAAATATAATTCCACATGATGATGAGATGGATGATCTACCAGAATATGTACAATTTTTAGAAAAAATAGCTAAAGTAGATGGTGTTATAGTAGCAGATTTAGGAATTTTAGAGATAGTTAAAGAAAACTCAAACTTAAATATAAGTGCAAGTACTCAAGCAAGCAATACTAACTGGAGATCTGTTAAGATGTGGCAAGAGATGGGAGCTTCAAGAGTTGTTTTAGCTAGAGAAGTTTCTTTAGAAAATATAAAAAAAATAAGGGCCCATGTTCCAGATATCGAGATAGAAGTATTTATTCATGGGGCACTATGTATGTCTGTATCAGGTAGATGTTTACTCAGTAACTATATGATTGGAAGAGATGCAAATCGTGGAGACTGTGCTCAATCTTGCAGATGGAAATATAATGTAATGGAAGAAGATAACTGTGGAAATAAAAAGCCTGTTTATTCTGAAGATGAGGCTACACATATATTTAATTCAAAGGATCTATGTACAATTGAATTTATAGATCAAATATTAGATGCTGGTGTTGATTCATTAAAAATTGAGGGAAGAATGAAGGGTATTTATTATGTTGCAACAGCTGTAAAAGTTTATAGAGAAGCAGTAGATAGATATTATGAAGGAAATTTTAAATATGATGAAAAATGGTTAAAAGAACTTGAAACAATGTCACACAGAAAATATACATCTGGATTTTATTTTAATAAGCCAGATTCAAATGCACAAAATTATAATAATAGAAACTCATATAGTCAGAGTCATCAATTAGTTGCAAAGGTAGCAGAAAAACTAAGTAGAAATAAATATATCTTAGAAGTAAGAAATAAAATATTCACTGGAGAAGAGCTAGAAGTAGTGAGTAATGATGGAAAACCAAAAATTATTAGGTTACCAGAGATGGAGATTACAAAAAAAAGAGTAACGAGCATGGTAACTGATGCTAATCCTAACTCTAGTGTAAGGATAGAACTAGATGTAGATATTAATAGACTCGATATGATAAGAAGAGTTTTACCAGAAGTAAAATAAAGATAAAAAATGTGATTTTACAAGGATAGGAATAATTTAATTGTATATAATTTTATTGATTCTATAAATATTTGTTGTCTTAGAGACTGGAAAACCACAGATGAATTAAAATAATCTGTGGTTTTATTTTATAAAAATATTGTGAAAATGAAGGTGCAAGAAATTCATAAGATTTTTAAGGAGTAAAAGATGAAAAAAACAGAATTAGTAGCCCCAGCAGGAAATATAGAGAAATTAAAGTTAGCTTTTGAAAATAAAGCTGATAGTGTATTAGTCGGTGGAAAAAAATATAATCTAAGGACAGGTAGTCATAATTTTACAGATGAAGAATTGAAAGACGCTGTAAATTATGCAAAAAAAAATAATAAAAAAATATGGGTGACACTAGATATTATTCCACACAATGAAGATCTAGAAGGTTTAGGCGAATATGTTAAATTTTTAGAAATTATAGGTGTTCATGGTGTTATGGTAGGAGACTTAGGAGTTTTTCAGATTGTTAGAGAATCTTCTAATTTAAAAATAAGTGTATTAACCCAAGCTAGTAATACTAATTTTAGATCTGTTAGGATGTGGTATAAGTTAGGAGCTTCTAGAGTTATCTTAGCGAGAGAAATATCTATTGAAAATGTAAAAGATATAAGGAGAAAAGTTCCCCAGATAGAATTAGAAATCTATGTTCATGGAGCTATGCATATGTCAACTTCTGGTAGAAGTTTATTAACAAGCTATATGTCTTCTAAGGAAGAGAATTTAGATTCAAACAGTGCACAATGGAAATATTCTGTGGAGGAACAAACAAGACCTGGAGAATATATGCCAGTATTTGAAGATGAACATGGAACTCATATATTTCATTCAAAAGATCTATGTTCCATTGAAAATTTAGATAAAATTTTAGAATTAGGTGTAGATGCAATAAGAATTGAGGGAAGAATGATGGACAATGATTATTTAGCCACATCGGTTAGAGTTTATAAAGAAGGAATAGATGATTTTTATAAAGGAAATTTTAATGTAAAAAAAGAATGGCTAGAAGATTTAAAAAAATCCTCACCGAGGGAGTTTACAAGGGGTTTCTATTTTGGAATAGAGGGAGAGAGATCAATATAGAGATTATTAATAATAAAAGACTTTTATAATCAAAAAAAATTGACAAAATAAAGTTAAAAGAATATAATTGTTCATATTAAAATTAAAACACTGTATGCGTATATATATGGTACTTTTAAAATGAAGAGTTAGATTAGATATAATAATATTTATTAGATATAATAATTTTTATAAAATAGTAAAAATCTCAAGAGGAGGATTAAGATATGACAGAATTAACAATACCTAAAGGTGGAAAGCATATATTTGCTCCAGGACCGACAAATGTTCCGGCAGATATTAGAAGAGAAGTTGCTAGAGACCTTATCCATCACGTAACTCCTGAATATGCAGAGTTATTATGGAAGGTAACCGATAAGTTAAAAAAAGTATTTAAAACAGAGCAGTACGTACTTTCTACAACGGCTACTGGAAGTGCAGGGATGGAAGCATCTGTAATAAACTTTTTTTCTAAAGGTGATAAAGTAATTGTGCTCAATACAGGAAACTTTGGAAATAGATTTTTAGAAATTTGTAAAGTCTATAAATTAGATGTAGTAGAATTAAAATATGAATGGGGTAAAGCTTATGAACTTGAAGATGTAAAAAAAGCATTAGCTGAAAATCCAGATGTAAAAGGAATTTTAGTAAATCATTCAGAAACTTCTACAGGGGTATTAAATGCTGTACAGCCTCTAGGAGAACTAACAAAAAATACAGATATACTTTTAATCGTAGATGTAATAAGTGGACTTATTGTAAATGAATTTGAATTTGATAAATGGGGTGTAGATTGTGCAGTAGCTGCCAGTCAAAAAGGATTCTTATTACCTCCAGGACTTATTTACTTTGCATTATCTAAAAAAGCAAAAAAAGCAACAGAAACATCTGACCTACCTAAATTTTATTTCGATTTTAAAAGATATTTCCAATTTTTAGAGATGGGAAGACATCCACAAACTCCAGCTATAAATCTTGTAATAGCAACAGATTATGTCTGTGATTATCTATTAGAAAGAACTATAGAAAAAGTAACAGCTCATCATAAAATGTTAAGAGAATATATTGAATCTGAATTAGTAAAATTAGGATTTAAATTATTTGTTGAAGATGAATCAACAAGATCAAATACAGTAATTCCAGTTTGGGGAATAGAAGGAATACCTTGTAATGATCTAAGAAAGCAACTATCAGAAAAACATAATATTGTAGTTGCAGGTGGATATGGATACCTTCAACCAGATATGTTAAGAGTTGGAAATATTGGAAAATATGAAATATCAGATATTGATTTTTTAATCTCTAATATGAAGATGGCTATTGAGGAAGTAAGAGCAGAAAATAAATAGTATAAAATTAAAAAAAGTCTAGGTTTATATAAAATCTAGACTTTTTTTTAAATTTTAAAAATATCTTACTAATAGATATATAATACTTAAGACAAGAGATTGAAGTGTAATGATAACTCCAAATTTAAAAAAATAAAAAAATCCAATATCTTTTCCAGCTTTTTTAGCAATATTAACTCCAACAATATTTGCTGCTGCTCCTATAAGAGTCATATTACCACCAAAACATACACCCATAGAAAGTGCCCACCATAAAGGAGCAACATCTTTCCCCATTTGTGGGATAAGTTCTCCAATTACTTTAGTAAATGAAATAGTATAGGGAACTACTCCGATTATTGGAGCAAATATAGTAGAGGTGATAACAGTTAGAATAACTGTTAGTTTTGAATCTCCTTTGGTAATATATAATATAAAATCTCCAATATCACTAATTAGTCCTGTAGCGGCAAGACCATCTACTAAGACAAATAAACCAGCAAAGAAAAATAAAGTTGACCACTCTATTTTTTTATAGATCTCTTCAGGGTTTTCTTTTGTTATAATAATTAAAAGTGTTGCTCCAGAGATTGAAATTATAGCCAATCCAATATTAGTAACTACATTAGAAAGAAATCCAATCATAACTAAGATAAAAACAAAGATAGATTTATTTAAAAGAATTTTATCTTTTATTATTCTGCTAGAATCCATCTCCATAATTTTAGTTTTTCTTAATCTAGAAACGTGTAGTTTTTTATGGAAAAAAATAACCATTAGAGCAAGAAAAAAAAACATATTTATAATAACAAGGGGCCCCATATTAAAAAGAAAGTCATTAAAGCCAAGACCAGATTTTGTTCCTATAATTAAGTTAGGAGGATCTCCTATCAAGGTAGCTGCTCCTCCTATATTTACAGAAAATATTTCGGTAAAAAGAAATGGAATAAAATCTATCTTTAGTTGTTCGGCAATTAATATAGAGATTGGAAATATTAAAAGGATAGTTGTAACGTTATCTAAAAGAGCAGATGCAAAAGCAGAAACGATTCCTAAAAATATCATTATCTTAATGGGATCACCTTTGGCTAATTGAGCTATCTTTATTGCTATCATTGGAATATTCCAGTTTCAGCCATTATATTCACAATAACCATAAGTCCCATGAGTAAAATTAAAATTTCTAGGTTACTGCTAATAGCATGAAGAGCTTCGTGTTCATCTATAACCCTTAAAAATACTACAGCAGCTCCTCCTATAATTGCAGCAGAAGACCTAGGTATTTTTTCAGTTATGATAAAATAGAAGGTTATTATAAATATTATAAGTGTGACTACAAGATTAAAATTCATGAGCAACATCTCCCTGATTTTATAAAAAAATACGATATTGATTTATACACTTATATCAAGTGTTATCCTTTTATATTAGAAAAGAAAGATATTGTTAAATTTTATTTGAAAATATTATAGAGAACTAAAGTAAGATGTTAAAACATTGTATGAATTATGTTATTATATATGTGTAATATTTATAAATTTGAAGGATGAATAGATTAAATTGAAAAAATTAATATTTTTAAAATTGATTTTTTATTATATATTTTTTCTAATATCATCTCTTATTTGTTCTCTAAGATGTCTCTAAAATCTTCCCCTTGTAATTCTTTATAGTTGAAATATAGGAAATTATAAGGTTTTAAAACCATTGGTATTAATGAGATTGAGGGATGAAAAAACAAAAAGGCTCGCTACGAGCTCTAAAAGTAATATAACAAGCCTTTTTTTGCCCTAAAATTACTGTAATTTTTAATTACTTTATTAGATTTAAGAAGGTTATGTTAGGATTGATATCTAGCTAGAAAAAAGTTAAAAATAAAAAAATATCGCTTACATTTTTAGAGGAGGAATTATATATGTACAATTTTGATGAAATTATTGATAGAAAAAATACCAATGCTATGAATATAGAGGGGTTTAGGAGTTATATCTTTAAGGCAGATGATACCATGACTTTTCCTTATAAAGATGAGGAGTTCGTTAGAATGTGGGTTGCAGATATGGAGTTTGCCACACCAGATGTTGTAATCGATGGGATGAGAGAAAGATTAGACAAACGTATTTTTGGTTATACAAGAGTATTTTCTAAAGACTATTATGAACATTTTTCTAATTGGTGCAAAAAACGTTATGATTGGACATTTGATAAAAATGAACTGGTAATGTCAAATGGTATAATTCCTGCACTTTTTGAAATGGTAGATTATATATGTGATGAAGATGAAAAAGTATTATTTTTAACACCATCATATGCTTATTTTAAATATGCAGCAGATTTTAATAATCGTGAAAGTGTTTGTTGTGATTTAAAAAATGAAGATGGTTATTATACAATTGATTTTGATGAATTTGAAAAAATGGCATCAGATGAAAAAACTACCTTATTTATCCTCTGTAATCCTCACAACCCTACAGGACGTGTATGGAAAGAGGAGGAGCTCAAAAAAATGGGAAAAATTATAAAAAAACATAACTTGTGGGTAATTTCTGATGAGATACATTGTGATCTTTTAAGATTAGATCAAAAGCATATCCCATTAGGAAAAGTTATGCCTAAATATAAAAAATTGATTACATGTATGGCTCCGAGTAAGACTTTTAACTTGGCTGGTATGATGATATCGAATATTATAATTCGTGACGAATCACTTAGAGAAACTTGGTTATCTAAACACTATAATTTTGATAATCCATTAAGTATTGCAGCATCTCAGGCAGCATATGAAAGTGGAGAAGAATGGTTAGAAGAATTGTGTATTTATTTGGATAAAAACTTTAAATTTACAAAGGAGTATTTAGGAGAGCATCTTCCAAAGGCTAAATTTGAAATTTCAGAGGCAACATATCTTGCATGGGTAGATCTAAGTGAATACTTTGAACTAGAAGAAGATCTTCCATTATTTTTTGCGCATAATGCAGGAGTACTGTTAGAAGGCGGCAATATGTTCGTTCAAAATTCAGATTGCTTTATTAGATTGAATCTAGCTTGTCCAAAAGCAACAGTTGAAGAAGGACTTAAACGTATATGTAAGGAAGTAAATAAAAAATATAA
>DDQV01000105.1 GCA_002342785.1 Fusobacteriaceae bacterium UBA2433
ATTATATATATATATATATATTGCAAATGGAAAAGAAATATATTTAAATGAGACTTATCAGTGTTTAGAAGAAATATTTGGAATATTTAATAATGCTTTAATTCCATATATATTATTTAATGTTTTTTCAGATTTTATATTGGACCGGAATAAAAGAATAGTTTTTTTAATAAGACTTAATTTTTTCTTTGTTCTATTAATATGTCTAAGTAATTTTCAGTTATTATTTTACATGAAGGATTTATCAAAAGAAAATTTAGAGAAAAAAATGTTTATTTTTCTTTATGTGTGTAAGAATTTAGGAATGCTAATTACTATGATACTTTATAAAATTTATTTTTTACTTACTATTAAAACTAATCTTATTGTTACTGAGATAGTAACAATTTTTTCATTGTTTATATTAATTGGAAAAATAATAGGAAATACAGTAAGAAAAATAACTAAGTATTATTCTAAAGAAAATCGTGAAAAAAGAAAAAAAATAAAAAAATTAATGGAAGAAAAAATAAAAATAAAAGAAAAAATATTAGAAAAAGAAAAAAGAGAAAGAATAGAAAAAGAAAGGCAAATTATAATTGAAAAGAAAAAAGAAAGAGAAATAAAAAAAATAATCTCAGAAATAAAAAAAATGAATGAAGAAAGTTAAATTTTAATATAAGAGGTGCAAATTATGATATTGGCGTCTAAATCTCCAAGGAGATTTGAAATTCTAAATAATTTTGGAATGAAAAAAATAAAGGTTGTTGTTGCTGAAATAGAAGAAATAAGTGATAAGGAAGGCCTGGTTGAACAAGTGATAGATATAGCTATTAAAAAAGGTTTAGAAGTGGCAAAATCTTATCCAAGTGAATTTGTATTGTCAGCTGATACGGTAGTTATTTTAGATGATTATATCTTGGGGAAGCCAAAGGATTCTCATGAAGCATTCACAACACTGACTAATCTTTCTGGAAGAACTCACGAGGTAGTAACTGCTTATTCTTTAATAAATAAAAATAAAGAAATATCTATCTCTAACTATGAAAAGACTATTGTAAAATTTAAAAAACTATCAGAAGAAGAAATAAATTGGTATATAAAAACTGGAGAACCAATGGATAAAGCCGGGTCTTATGGAATACAAGGTGTAGGATCAGGAATATTAATTGATAAGATTGAAGGTGAATTTTACAATGTTATGGGGTTTCCAATTTCAAAATTTGTAGATGATTTAAAAAAATATAAAATAAAAATACAAGATATAATAGAGTTGTAGGAGGATCAAATGTTAAAAATATTAAAGTTAACTAAAAATATGTTTGGGATTTTTTCAGAAGACCTAGGTATAGATCTAGGAACAGCAAATACATTGGTATGTGTAAAAAATAAAGGTGTAGTACTAAACGAACCATCAGTAGTTTCTATAAATACAAAAACAAAAGATATAATTGCTGTGGGAGAAAAAGCAAAAAAAATGATAGGAAGAACTCCTGATAGTTGTGAAGCTATAAGACCACTAAGAAATGGTGTAATAGCAGATTATGAGATTACAGAAAAAATGTTACGTGAATTTTATAAAAGAGTTCATAAAAGGACTTTTTTTAGTAGTCCAAGAGTTGTAATCTGTGTTCCAGCAGGTGTTTCTCAAGTAGAAAGAAGAGCTGTAATAGATGTAACATTAGAAGCTGGAGCTAGGGAAGCATATTTAATAGAAGAACCTATGGCTGCTGCTATTGGAGTAGGAATAAATATTTTTGATCCAGAAGGAAATTTAATAGTAGATATAGGTGGGGGAACTACTGAAATAGCAGTTATTTCATTGGGAGGAATAGTAAGAACATCTTCACTAAAAGTTGCAGGAGATAAATTTGATGTAGCTATAGGAGAATATGTAAGACAAAGGCATGATCTACTTATTGGAGAAAAAACAGCTGAAGATATCAAAATAAATATAGCTACTGCATTGGCAGATGATGAAGAGGTCACTTATGAAATAAGTGGAAGAAATATTTTAAACGGATTACCTAAAAATGTAACTATATCTTCATTAGAAGTCCAAGAAGCTATAATGCCCCTAATAAAAAAGATTACTGAAGAGATAAAATTAGTATTAGAAAAAACACCACCAGAGTTATCAGCTGATATTAAAAGGAAGGGAGTAATATTAACTGGTGGAGGAGCTGGAATTAGAGGTTTAGATCAAAAAATAGCAGAGAGTATACAATTAGAGGTTAGACCTTCTGAAAATCCATTAAATTGTGTAGTAAATGGAATAGAAGTATTATTACAAAATTTTGACGAATATAAGAGTGTTTTAATATCTCCAGAAAAAGATTATTAAATAAAAAAGGAGGGGGCAGATGAAAAAAAATATATTAATTTTTTTCATTCTAAATACCCTCCTTTTTTCGAGCAGTGAATTTATAACTTCTAATGGGAAAATTAGTTTTAAATATAATGAAAAATATAATCAAATGACTAGATTTAATGGTGATATGGGAAATCTTAGAATAGATATAGATAATATTGAAATTGGAGTATATTATAAAGGAGAAAACTATCTTTTATCAGATTATATTGTTTCTAAAAATTTTATTGCTAAAACAAATATATTTGAGACTGTTGCAAAACTTCCATATGGAAATATAAGGACAACTTATATACCGTCTATGATAGATAGAAATTCATTTTATATAATAAATAACTATCAAATAAAAAAAAATACACCTTTAGAATTTTTATATTTTTTTAATATGACAGATAAAAATGGAATTATAGAATATAAAAAAACAAAAGATTACTATAAATATAATGACAATATTTATATAAAAAATTTAAAAAATTCAATGGAAGGATATATAATACCGGTTAGTGATGTAGAAACAGTTAAATTAAAAAAAATAGATGGACTTTCTATAAAATATAGAGATCAAAGAATAGTAATGTCTAGTAGAGTGAGGTTATCAGATAAAGAAAATTCAGATATAGTTCAAATTAGATATGGAAATATACCAAATGTTTTATCCTTTGAAAGTTCTAAAAGACTAATATCATTAGAAAAAAAATATTGGATGAATTGGTTACAACCAATATCATTAATAGTTGATACTAAAACAAAAAAAATTATTGAAAGGTTCTTGATATATTTAAAAACTTCTACAGATGGGTTTAATTATTATACAAATATAGGCCTAAGGGAGAGATCTTCTGAAAAAGCTATGCTTTATACAGCTATGGTATTTATAAAGTATGGACATTTTGAAGATGCTAAACAGATTCTAGTTAAATTAATCGAGGGAGAAGATGAAATATCTTATCTAAATAAAATAAAATTAACATTTGAAGATATACAAGAAGAATATATATATTTTATGTATTTAAAAAAATCAGATGATATTATTTTTTTTAACAAACATAGAAAAAAAATTCAAAATAGAATTGATAAAATTATAAAAAATGTAGAAAAAGATATTAATAAAAAAAATATTTTAGAAAAAGGTTATGAATTTAAAGTATATTATTATACTTATAATCTTTTAAAATTATATAGGGATATAAGTGGGGAAAAAAATTATATATATGTGGAAAATAAATTGAAAAAATATTTAACTATGAATTTTATCTTAGATGATGGAATAAAAAAATATATATCAGATGAAGAAACTACTTATTCAAAATGGGAGTACTTAATTTTTTACAGTGATTTAGAAACAAAAAAACTAATAGACAAACTTTATGATGGAAGTGTATTTAATAGGTATTCTTATTTTAGTTTTGAAAAAAATGTAGATGTCGAAAAAAATTTAAGTTTAATTGGTGGATTATACTTTAATAATTTATTAAAATTTGGGGATATGAATCTATTACAACTTAATGAGGATATAGAAAAAAATTCTATGAAAATACCAAATAAAATTTATTTGATGGGAGAAAGAAGGTACGAAGCTAGCGGTATTGATATGTATCTTATATCTAAATATTTGAGTACCGTATATGATAGGAGTGAACAATGAATAAAGAAAATATAGTAAAAGAAATAGAAGCCATGTTATTTTTAGCATCAGAATTAGAGATAAAAGAATTGGCTAAATTTTATAATATAAACATAGAAACCTTAATGGGATGCTTAAATCATTTAAGGGAAGAGAAAAAAAATTGTGGAACAAATTTGAAAATTGAAAAGGAAACAATACATTTTGAAACTAATCCTAAATATGGAGAGGTTGTTCATAATTTTTTTAATCAAGAGAGTAAACCTAAAAAATTATCTAGAGCGGCAATGGAAACTTTATCTATTATAGCATATAAACAACCAGTGACAAAAAGTCATATTGAATCTATAAGAGGGGTAAGTGTAGAAAAAATTATTCATAATTTAGAAGAAAAGGGTTTAGTGTATTCTAGTGGAAAATTAGAAACGATTGGAAGACCTAATCTATACAGTACAACAAATAATTTTCTAAATTATTTGAATATAGAAGATTTAACAAAATTGCCAAACTATACAGAAATAAGAAGAGAAATAGAAACAATCAAATCAGAAAGTAATACCTAAGAAGTAAATAAATTTATGATTATAGAAAAATTGGAGGAAAAAATGGAAAAAGTAAGATTAAATAAATACCTTGCATCTATGGGAATAGGATCAAGGCGTGAGATAGATAAGATGGTAGAAGAAGAAAAAATAACTGTAAATGGGCAATATCCAAGTCCAGGAATAAAAGTAAATATCAAGGATGAAATATCAATAGATGGAAAAGTGATAGGAAAGACGAAAGAAAAAAAAGTATATTATCTTTTAAATAAACCTAAAAAAGTAATAAGTGCAGTAAAAGATGATAGAGGTAGAAGGACTGTAATAGATTTTATAAAAACAAAAGAGAGAATTTATCCAATAGGAAGATTAGACTACGATACTGAAGGAATGATTATACTTACTAATGATGGAGACCTATATAATAAAGTGATTCATCCTAAAGGAGAAGTGTATAAAAAATATTTGATCCAAGCTGCAGGAATTATAAAAAAAATAAAATTAGGGCAACTAAAAGCTGGAATAAAATTAGAAGATGGTATGACGCTTCCTGCTAAAGTTAGATTTTTAAAGGAAGAAGGAAGTACGACTTGGTTGACAGTTTCTATTAGAGAGGGGAGAAATAGACAAGTGAGAAGGATGTTAGATGCTATAGGACATAGAGTTATAAGTTTAACTAGAGTAAAAATTGGAACTATTACTATGGGGGATCTAGAAGTTGGAAAATATAGAATACTTACAAAAGATGAAATAAAGTATTTAAAAAATCTTTAGAGAGAGGTAAAAAGTTGGAGATAATTAAAATATTTATAAAGTTTGGACTAGTAGGTGCTAGTGGAGTCGTAGTTAATATTTTGATCTATACTGCTCTTGTTAACTTAGATGTAAACTACCTTATAGCTGCTACAATAGCTTTTTTATTTGCGGTGAGTAGTAATTTTTATTTGAATTTTATTTGGACCTTTAAAGATAAGGGAAAAGATAAAACAGTAAAGAAAAAATATCTACACTTTTTTATAATAAGTTTATTAAATTTTGTAATTAATTTATCTATTTTAAAGATAGCAGTACAATTTTTATCAGGAAATGAATTAACTTATGTTATAATAAAAAAATATTTAGAGACTAACCCCGATAAAATTATTAAAATAATTGCTCAGATGGTTGGGATAGGAGTAGCTACATTTTTTAATTTTTTCGGTAATTATTTTATAACATTCAGAAAGTAAAAGGAGAAATAGATGGAAAAAACATTGATAATTATACCTACGTATAATGAAGGTGAAAATGTAGAAAAACTATTAGAAGAGATATATCAAGTAAAAGATAATTTAAATATATTAATAGTAGATGATAATTCTCCAGATAAGACCTATGAAATTATAGAAAGATTGATGGATAAAAAATATAAAAATAAGTTGTTTATCCTTAAAAGAAGTGGAAAATTAGGATTAGGAACAGCTTATATTGCAGGATTTAAATGGGCCTTAGCAAGAGATTATGATTATATATTTGAGATGGATGCAGATTTCTCCCATAACCCAAAATATATTCCTGAATTTTTAAAGGAAATTAAAACTCATGATTTGGTAATCGGAAGCAGATATGTACCTGGTGGAGGAGTTGTCAACTGGGGGATCATAAGAAAATTTGTCAGTCGTGGAGGAAGTTTATATTCAAGAATAATCTTAGGAGCTCCTATAAAAGATTTTACTGGTGGATTTAAATGTTTTAAAAGAAAAACTTTAAAAAATTTAAATTTAGATAAAATAGTATCTAATGGTTATTCTTTCCAAGTGGAATTAAATTATAAAGTGTGGTTAAAAGGTATGAAAATTAAAGAAATACCAATTATATTTGAAGATAGAACCTTAGGGAAATCAAAGATGAGCAAAAAAATATTTTTAGAAGCTATATTAAAAGTATTGTGGATGAGAATTAATAAAAAATTTTTAAAAGAAAATTAAAAATATAGACTTTATTTGTTAGACCAAAAAAAGTTTAAACAAAATATGGAGGGAAAAGATGGCATTAACTAGAGAAGAAGTATTAAAAGTAGCAAAATTATCTATGTTGGAATTTAAGGAATCAGAAATTATGGGTTTACAGAGTGAACTAAATGATATTTTGGAGTTCGTATCTAAATTAGATGAAGCAAATGTAGAAGGAATAGAACCTATGACACAAGTAAATGATATTTATAATTCATTTAGAGAAGATAAAATAATTGACTCTTTAACTAAAGAGGAAGCAATAAAAAATGCTCCTGATAAAGTAGATGGAACATTTGCAGTACCTAGAACTGTCAGTGAAAACTAAGGAGAAATTCTATGATAAAAAATATATTAGATAACTTTAATAAAAAAAAATTAATAATATTTTTAATAGGAATCGCAATTTTAAGGTTAGCTATAGGAAGTTATCTAAACTTGTCTGATGATGAAGCATATTATTTGTTGTGGTCAAGAAATTTAGAGATGAGTTATTATGATCATCCTCCATTGATTGCTTATTTAATAAGATTAATTACATCGATCTTTGGTGAAAATAATTTTTCTATAAGACTCGTTTCAGTAGGAATGATATCTATAACGAGTGTTTATATCTATAAGATTTCTTATTATCTATATAAGAATGAAAAGATAGCAGGTACTGCAGTATTAATATTTAATATATTACCACTGTACTCATTTCTTTCAATAATGACCCTTCCAGATTCTCCATTAATTTTATTATATACCATGGTTATTTACTATTTTTTAAAGATAATCTATGAAAAAAATTCTAAATTTTGGTATATTATAGCTATATTGACAGGTCTTGGACTACTCAGCAAATATAATATGTTTATGGTGTATCCTAGTATATTTTTTTATCTATTATTAAGTAAAGAAAATAGATTTTGGCTTTTGAAAAAAGAACCATATATAGCTTTTATTTTATCAATACTAATATTTGCACCTGTCATCTATTGGAATTATTCTCATAATTGGGGATCTTTTGAATTTCATTTAGAGGGACGACAAAGTAAAACCTTTAGATTTAGACCTACTAAGTTTTTTCAATTTATAGGAGGACAGATAGGTGTAGTTTCTCCTATTTTATTTTTTGGTATATTTATAACGTCTATAAAAAATTTTAAAAAACCAGATGTAAATATCTTATTTTGGTTTTCATTACCATTGATAGCAATATTTACTTTTAGTTCTCTTTCTAATAATTCAAAAGTTCATTGGTTGGCTTGTGCTTATATACCTATGATAATAGTTTTGGTGAAATATATCGAATTTAATAAAATATGGCAAATAGGTATTGGACTTAGTGTAAGTTTATCTCTAATCTTATATTTTGTGGCTACAACTTTAATAGTTCCTTTAAAGCCAAAAGAAAATGCTTTAGCTGATATGCAAGGATGGGATATAGCTGCAAAAAGAGTACAGCAAATATATGATGATTCAACAAAAAATGGAGAAGAATGGTTTTTATTCGGTGAACGATATCAGACGTCTTCTCAATTAGCGGCTTATCTTCCAAAAAAAGAATATGTATATAATCTTAGTGGTGGGAAAAGTCAATTTGATTATTGGAAAGACAGAGATGAAGTAATTGGAAAGAATGGTATTTTTATAGCTCATTCATTTTATAATAGAAAACCAGAGGATAAGTTTTTATTTGATAAGGTAGAATTAGTAGATACCGTTTTATTTAAAAGATGGGGAAGAATTCAAAGGGAATATTATATATACAAAATATATAATTTTAAAGGTAGAAAATAGTGAATAAAGAGATATTAATGATAATAATAGTTATTTTGATAGCTATTGATATATTAAAAGAAGGTTATTTAAATGGGTTTGTAGGAGCTTTTTTAAATAATATTGTCAGATATAAAAAAACAACTCTAACAGGAATAATTATAACTGTATTTAGTATAGTTTATTTAGACCTTCCTGTAGCTAAAAAGTTTTCTAATAAATATTATGAGAAAACTTTACAGGGAATAGAAAATAAAGTCAGAACAGCTACACCTGAAGAAATAATAATTTTACAACAAAAAGCTAATATAGAAAAAATTGATAAAGAAAAATATTCAAAATACGAAAGATTTTTTGCTAATCAAGGAGATGGAGATACAACAGCTGGAACTATAGTAATATTGCTTTTTTTAGGAACTATATTTAGAAATAAGAAATTAATAAAAATTTCTAAGGAAGCTCTTATGACAATAATTGCAGGAGGATTACTAGTAAATATATTAAAATATATGATATCTAGATTAAGACCTGATATAAATATGATGCCTTATCAGTTTTTTAACTGGGCTTCTTGGATAAATGGAAATCAGAGTATAAATCCATTTAAAAGTGCCAGTGCTAGCTTACCTTCAGGTCATGGGATTGTATCAGTAGGAGTAGCTTTTTCATTCTATTATGGATATAAGAATAAATTTATTAGATTTATGGCTATAGCTTATGCATTGATATTAAGTTGTTCTAGAGTGTATGGGACACGACATTGGCTAAGCGATATAATTTTATCGGCTTTTTTAGGAGTACTAGTAGCTAAAACAATACATGAAATAAATAAATAAATATAAAAAATAAAAAATAAGTATAAATCTCTTTTTTTATTACATTATGATGAAAGAGATCTAAATAAAAGGAGGATAAAATGTTATATAAGAATACAGCAACAGAACTATCTGCTATGTTAAAAGAAAAAAAAATAACAGCAGTAGAGTTAATAAACAGTATATTTGATAGGATTGAAAAGACCGAATCAAAACTTGGAAGTTTTAACCTATTAAAAAAAGAAAACGCTCTAAAAGAGGCAAAACAAGTGGATGAAAAAATAGCTAGAGGGGAAGATCTTTTACCTTTAGAAGGAATTCCTGTTGCTATAAAAGATAATATGGTTTCTAAAGGCGATTTAACAACATCAGCATCGAAGATACTTTCAAATTATGAAGGAATTTATGATGCTACTGTAGTAAAAAAACTAAAGGAAGCTGGAGCAATAATAATAGGTAAAACTAATATGGATGAATTTGCTATGGGGTCTACTACAAAATCATCTTATATACAAGAAAGTAAAAATCCTTGGGATTTAGAGAGAACTCCAGGTGGATCATCAGGTGGATCTGCTTCATCAGTTTCATCAGGACAAGTAACATTATCATTAGGTTCTGATACAGGTGGAAGTATAAGACAACCAGCTGCATTTTGTGGAATAGTGGGATTAAAACCTACTTATGGTAGGGTTTCTAGATATGGACTTATGGCTTTCGCTTCATCTTTAGATCAAATAGGACCAATGGGTAGAAGTGTAGAAGATGTAGCAACTTTATTTAATGTAATAGGTGGATATGATGAAATGGATGCTACCTCTATGAAAATGGAAATGCCTGATTTTACAGCTTGTTTAGATGGGAATATAAAAGGAATAAAGATAGGAATACCTAAAGAATATTTTATTGAAGGATTAAATCCTAAAATAAAAAAGGTAATTGAAGATGCTATTGAAAACTTTAGAAAATTAGGAGCAGAAATTGTTCCAATTAGCTTACCTAATACAGAATTTGCCCCGGCAACTTATTATATAATTGCCCCAGCAGAGGCCAGTTCAAATTTGGCTCGTTTTGATGGGGTAAGATATGGATATAGAGCTAGTAATTATAGTGGAATAGAAGATATGTATATTAAAACTAGGAGTGAAGGATTTGGTCCTGAGGTAAAAAGAAGAATTATGATAGGAACTTATGTACTCAGTGCAGGATATTATGATGCTTATTATAAAAAAGCTCAAAAAGTTAGAAGACTTATTAAAAATGATTTTGAAAAAGCATTTAATGAAGTAGATATGATATTAACTCCAGCTACTCCTGGAACTTCTTTTAAATTAACTGATAAAAAACTTCCTGTGGAACTATATTTAGAGGATATATTTACAATACCAGCAAATCTTTCAGGAATTCCAGGACTTGTGATTCCAGCAGGAAAAGTAGATAACCTTCCAGTAGGAATGCAACTCTTAGGAAAACCTTTTGATGAAGCAACTATATTAAAAGCCGGAGATGCTTATGAAAAAGCATACACAAAGATCGAAATACCAGAACTATAAAATTGTAGAACAGAGAGGATAACAAAAAATAATAAAGAAGGAGAATATATATGGCTATAGAATGGGAATCAGTAATTGGACTAGAGATACATTGTCAATTAGATACAAAAACAAAAGTATGGTGTGGATGTAGTAGCGATTATGATAATTCATCAGAAAATACACATACATGTCCAATATGTTTAGGACATCCTGGAGCATTACCAAAACTTAATAAAAAAGTATTAGATTATGCAATTAAAGCAGGGTTTGCATTAGGTTGCGATATAAATAAAGAAAGTAAGTTTGATAGAAAAAATTATTTTTATCCAGATACTCCTAAAAATTATCAAATAACTCAATTTGATCATCCATATGCTGAAAATGGGCATATAGATATTAAATTCTCTAACGGATGTGAAAAGAGAATAGGAGTTACTAGAATTCATATAGAGGAAGATGCAGGAAAATCTATTCATGCGGGGGAAGAAACATTTATAAATTTCAATAGAGCATCTATGCCTCTTATAGAAATTGTTTCTGAACCAGATATGAGAAGTTCAGAAGAAGCATATCAATATTTAAATTTAGTAAAAGATGCATTAAAATATACAAAAATTTCAGATGTTTCTATGGAATTAGGTTCCCTTAGATGTGATGCAAATATATCTGTAATGCATAAAGGCAGTAAAAAATTTGGAACAAGGGTAGAAGTAAAAAATTTAAATTCATTTAAAGGTGTAGCTCGTGCTATCGATTATGAGATTAGTAGACAAATAGAAGAAATAGAAAACGGTGGAAAAATTAATCAAGAAACTAGGCTTTGGGATGAAGAAGCTCAAGTTACTAGAATAATGAGAAGTAAAGAAGAGGCAATGGACTATAGATTTTTTCCTGAACCAGATTTAGTAAGAGTAGTAATAACAGATGAACAGTTAAAAACATTAAAGAATGAGATGCCAGAATCTAAAATTGCCAAGATGAAAAGATTTGTTGATACTTATAAGATAAATGAAAAAGATGCAGAGATACTATCTAATAGTATTGAGTTAGGTGATTATTTTGAAGAGTTAGTAAAAACTTCTAATAATCCAAAACTTAGTTGTAACTGGATATTGACAGAGGTACTTAGAGTATTAAAAGATAATAATAAAACTATAGAAGAATTTTCTATTAGTTCAAAAGAATTAGGTGAAATAATAATACTGATAGATAAGGGAGCTATATCTAGTAAGATAGCTAAAGAATTATTTCATATTAAATTAAATGATAAAAGATCTCCTATTGTAATTGTAGAAGAAGAAAAAATGGCACAATTAGCCGATACTTCTGAGATTGAAAATATGGTAATGGAAGTATTAGCAAATAATCCTAAATTGATAGAAGATTATAAAATAGCTGATGAAGGAAGAAAACCTAGGGTTATAAAGGGACTTATGGGACAAGTGATGAAGGCATCAAAAGGGAAAGCAAACCCTAAGATGGTAATGGATATATTAATAAAAAACTTATAATAATATTCCTTAAAAAAATAAAGAGCGGTATTCCGCTCTTTTTATCATATAAATAAAAGAGGTGGATAGGTGGACAAAAGAAGAAAAATAGTAAGGATTATAAACCTATTGATAATTTTTTTTATTATATTATTTTTTTTGTTAAATAAAGTTAAAATAACAATTGCTTTACTTATAATTTTTTTATTTGGAAATACAGTTAGGTTAATATTAAAAAAATCTAAATATATGGAGTTATTTAATCAAAGAGTATATTTATTTTCTTTTGTTATTATACTTTTTTTTGGGATTTTAAGTTTAAGATTAATTCAGATTCAATTGGTGAAGTATGAAAAATTTAAAGATTTAGCAAAAAAACAAAGTTATGGTAAATACTATCTCAATGGTAAAAGAGGAAAGATATTAGACTCTATAGGGAGAGAATTAGCTTACGATGTAGATATTTATAAAGTGATAATAGATCCAAAAAGATTTTATGTCTTAGAAAAAAAAGATGAGATAATAAAAGAATTAAAAAAAGTAAAACCTTTTACTGTTAAAAATTTCCAAGTTAATTTAAAAGATAATTATGATAAAAATAAAAGATATATGAGAGTCATGAACAAAGTAAATGAGGCAGAAAAAAGTGAAATAGATGAGATTTTATTGAAGTATAAGATGCAATCTAACGAAATATTTTTTGAATATTCTACAGAGAGACAATATTTTTCTTATTACGAAATGGCACCAATAATAGGATTTATGGGAGCTTTTTCAATTATAGAAAACAGAAAATTAGGGGCTTACGGAATAGAACGATACTATGATAAATATTTAAAAGAAAATCAAATAGAAAAAAATGGATATTATACTAATTTTAGAAATTTACTTCTTCCAACAAATAAAAAAAATAATGATTTTTTAGAAAAGAATGGAAATAATATACAGTTGACCATAGATTATTATATTCAATATATTTTAGATGATGAGATACAAAAGCAAATAAAAAAAGTAACTCCTAAATCAGCTGTTGGTATAATAATGGACCCGAGTAACGGGAAGATATTGGCTATGTCTAGTTATCCAAGATCAGAGAATATAGCATATTTAAATAATAGAGCTATAAGATCTCAGTATGAGATGGGATCAATTTTTAAACCAATAATTATGGCAGCAGCATATGAAGAAGGTGTGATAGATGATAGTACCAGACTCGATAATCCAAATGGATATATTATGAGGTATGGTCATAAAATAAGAGATAGTGATTCCCATGGAATAGGAGAAATAAGTCCTAAAACAGTTATGAGAGTATCAAGTAATGTAGGTATGTCATTAATTTCAGAAAAATTAGAACCTCCTATATTCGAAAAATATTTGAAAAATTTTAATCTGTATGATAAGACAGGAATAGATTTATTTGGAGAACTAGCTCCGAGACAACTTCCTTATAAAAAATGGGATGGGATGAAAAAATATACTATGTCTTATGGACAGGGGATAGCAATAACACCACTTCAAATGATATCAGCTTTAGCTACAACTGTAAATGGGGGAATATACTATGAACCATATATAGTAGATAGTATAAAATCTTCAGATGGAATAACTATAAAAAAAAATATAGCTGAACCTAAAAGGCGAGTTATATCAGAAGCAACTTCTAAAAAAATAAGGGAAATGCTTAGAGATGCAGTTGAAAATGGAACAGGGAAAAATGGTGGAATTTCAGGGTATTCTATTGGAGGAAAGACTGGTACAGCACAGATAAGTGGTCGTGGAGGATATCTTAAACATGAATATATGTCTTCGTTTATGGGAATATTTCCAGCAGAAAATCCAAGATATATCATGTTAATAATGTTTGAAAAACCTACTGCAAAAAGATATTGGAAAAAATTTGGCGCTTGGGTAGCTGCTCCAGTATTTAAAAATACTTTAGAGAGAATATTGAAATATAAAGAAATAACCCCAGAAAATGTAGATATTTTAGATGGAAAAAGAGAGAGAAATATTTTACCTGAGAGTATGGACATAGATTTATTGCCAGATTTTAGAAAGAGTGGCGTAAGATTAGCTTTAATGATTGCTAATAAATATAATATTGAAATAACAATTGATGGTAAGGGTCGAGTTATAGATCAATTCCCTAAACCGGGAACCAAAATTGAAGATATAAAAAAAATAAAGATAAAATTAAGGTAGTGATATTATGAATTATGTATTGTATGTAGAGGGAGTAGAAAATGGTTTTTATACTTATTCAGATAAAAATAAAAAATATAAAGTAGGAGATCATGTTTGGATAAATTTTAGGAGAAGAAAAAAAATAGGAATAATTCTTTATAAAGATCTGTCGATTGATCATGGATTTAAAATAAATGAGATTATAGATCAAGTAGAGGAGCAGGTATCTTATTCTAAAGAACTAATAGATCTTTTTCTATGGATAAAAAATTATTATCTATGTAATTTTGGAGATATTTTAGGAGTGTCAAGGCCTAAAGATATAAAAATTTCTTATAGTAAAAAAATTATTTTTAATAAATCTATAATTCCAATGAATGAAAATGAAAGAGAATTTATAGATTATATTACTAAAAAACAAATAGCTGCTAAAACTACAATGGTGCAAAAATTTGGTAAAAAAATACTAGATAAATTCATAAAATCTAAAGTTGTATTAGAAAATAATACAATTAAAGAAAATAAGTATTTAAAAAATGAAGAAAATAGTATAAAATATAGATATAACAAAAAAAAATCGAATTTGACTACAGAACAAGCAGAGGTAAAAAATAAAATATTGGAAGGAACTAAAAAATATTATCTATTAAAAGGGATAACTGGTTCTGGGAAAACAGAGATATATATTGAGCTTGTGAAAGATGCATTAGAAAAGAAGGGAGGAGCTATATTTTTAGTTCCAGAAATTTCTCTTACTCCTCAGATGGTAGACAGATTTAAACGTGAATTTGATGAAATCGCGATTTTACATAGTAGGCTAACAGCAAAGGAAAGAGCCACTGAATGGAAAAGTATTTATTCTGATGAAAAAAGAGTTGTTTTAGGTGTACGATCTGCAATCTTTGCACCGGTAAAAAATCTCAAATATATAATAATTGATGAAGAACATGAAGGAACTTATAAACAAGAAAGTAATCCTAGGTATAATGCAAAATACGTAGCTATAAAAAGAGCTGAGATAGAAGGAGCTAAAGTATTATTAGGATCGGCTACTCCATCTATAGAATCATATTATCATGCTACTCATGGTGTATTTCAATTATTAGAATTAAAAAAAAGATATGGAAATGCAATTGAGCCAAATATGAAATTAGTAGATATGAAGGATGAAAAAAATGATTTTTTTAGTGGAGACTTAATAGAACGTATGTCTGAAAAATTAAGAAAAAATGAACAAATAATGCTTCTTTTAAATAGAAAAGGATATTCAACTTTTGTTCAATGCCGTGAATGTGGACATATAGAGACATGTCCACATTGTTCCATATCTCTTAGTTATTATAAAAAAGATGGTCTTTATAAGTGTAATTATTGTGAATATACTAAAAAATATTCTGATATTTGTAGTAATTGTGGTGAAAAATCATTAAAATTTTCAGGGAAGGGAACTGAGAGGGTAGAAACAGAATTAAATGAATATTTTGATCTACCTATATTGCGTGTAGATTCAGAAACTACTAAAACTAGAGATTCTCATAATAGGATATACTCTGATTTTTTAAATAAAAAATATAAGATAATGGTTGGAACACAAATGATATCTAAAGGATTTCATTTTCCTGAAGTTACCCTTGTGGGGATAATAAATTCTGATAGTATATTAAATTTTCCAGATTTTAGAGCTGGAGAAAAAACTTTTCAATTAGTAAGTCAAGCAGCAGGTCGAGCAGGTCGAGCAGAAAAAAAAGGAGAAGTCATAGTTCAGACTTATCAACCTGATAATTATGTGATTCAAAAAATTATAAATAATGATTATGAAGGATTTTATAAAGAGGAGATAGAAAATAGAAAAATTTTAAGTTATCCTCCATTTTCTCGAATAATAAATATTATTATTTCTTCTAAAGAAGAGGAAGGGTTAGAAGAGTATGCTAAAGTTTTTTATGAAGAAATAAAAAAAGATAATATAGAATTGTATGGTCCTATGGCCCCTCCTATTTATAAAATGAGTGGGAGCTATAGATCTCAAATATTTATAAAAGGTAGTCGTAGCGAGATAAATAAATTAAAAAGAGAGATAGTAGAAACTGTCCTTAAATTTAAAAATAATGATAAAAAAAATAAATATCGGATAATAGTGGATGTAGATCCTATAAATTTAATGTAAGAGGTGAAATAATGATTTATGAAATAAGAACATATGGAGATCCAGTACTTAGAAATAAAAATGAAGACGTGAAAAAAATTGATGATAATATTAGGGAAATATTAGATAATATGGTAGAAACTATGAGAGAAATAAGTGGAATAGGTTTAGCTGCTCCACAAGCAGGAATTAATTTAAGATTATTTGTAGTAGAAGCAGAAGAAGGAGTAGTTAAAAAGGTAATAAATCCTGAATTTATTGAATATTCTAAAGAAATTATAGATTATGAGGAAGGGTGTTTAAGTGTTCCTGGAATACATAAAAAAGTAAAAAGACCTGAAAGTTTAAAGGTGAAATACTTAAATGAAAAAGGGGAGAAAGTAGAAGAAGAATTAGACAATCTTTGGGCTCGTGCATTTCAACATGAAAACGACCATCTAGAGGGAATCTTATTTGTAGATAAGATAGCACCTGTAGCTAAAAGATTGGTAAGTAAAAAATTATTAAATATGAAAAAAGAAACATTGAAAAAAATAGGAAAATAAAGAATCAAAGAAGGAGAAAAAATTGAGAATATTATTTATGGGAACACCTGAATTTGCATTAGATTCAATAAAAAAACTAGACAAAAATCATGATGTGATTGGTATATTCACTAAGGTAGATAAACCTAATAGAAGAGGGAAAAAAATAAAATTTAATCCAATTAAACAATATGGTTTAGATAATGATATCCCTGTTTATCAACCTAATTCAGTAAAAACAGATGAAACAATTGAATTAGTAAAAAAATTAAATCCCGATATTATAGTAGTTGTAGCGTATGGTAAGATTTTACCTCAAGAAGTAATAGATATTCCCCAAAAAGGAATAATCAATGTACATTCATCTCTCTTGCCTAAATATAGGGGAGCAGCTCCAATTCATGCTGCAATAATAAATGGTGAGAAGGAAAGTGGCGTAACTATAATGGATATAGTTAAAGAATTAGATGCTGGAGATATAATATTACAAACTAAAACTCCCATAAATGAAATGGATACATTGGAAGATCTACATGATAGATTGGCATTAATAGGAAGTGAAACATTATTAAGAGCCATAAATATGATAGAAGATGGAACTGTCACTAGAACTTCTCAAGATGAAACAAAGGTTACCTTTGTTAAGCCTATAAAAAAAGAGGAGTGCGAGATACACTGGGATCACTCTATGGAAAAAATATATAATTTTATTAGAGGATTAAATCCATTTCCTTCTGCATATTCTTTTTGTAATAAAAAAATGTATAAAATTTATTTTGTAGAAAAATATGATAGAATTTATGATGGTGAATTTGGTGAGGTAGTAGATTTAATTAAAGGAAAGGGACCAATTGTAAAAGTATTAGATGGAAGTTTAATAATAAAAAGTATCAAACCTGAAAATAAAAAAATAATGACTGGATCAGATTTGGTAAATGGAAACTATATTGAATTAGGAGAAAAATTTAGTATAGGAAGTAAAGTAATTCAATTATAGGAGGAAAGAAGTGATTATAAAAGAAAAAAGAAGTGGAATATCTTCAAGGGTAATAGAAAGACTAACTAAATATCTTAGATGTTTAGAAAACTTATCACCTGAAGATTTTATATCTTCAGAAGAATTAGCTGTTAAAATGGGATTTACAGCAGCTCAGATTAGAAAAGACCTATCTAATTTTGGTGAATTTGGTATAAGGGGAAAAGGATATCAAATTAGAACCCTTTATAGCGATATTGAAAGGATATTAGGTGTGCATAAAACGAATAACATAATAGTTGTAGGAGTAGGAAGACTTGGAGGAGCCTTAGTATCAGAACCTGAGTTTACCAAGGAAAGTTTCAATATCATAGGAGTTTTTGATAATTCAGAAGCTAAGATTGGAACTGAGATGAAAGGAATTAAAATTAGAGACGTAAAAGAGATTCCATATTTTTTACAATCAAAAGATAAGGTAGATGTAGCAATCTTAACAGTTCCTAAAAACGTAGCTCAACAGATGGCAACAATATTAATAGAAGCAGGAGTTAAATCAATTTTAAATTTTGTACCGATCAATTTAGTTGTACCAGATAATATAGCAGTTCAAAATATAGACCTATATGCTAAATTACAAGAATTAAATTATTGGAAGGAGCAATTGATGAAAAATGACTAAAATAATAGATGGTAAAAAAATATCAATAGAGATTAAAGAAGAAATAAGATTAGAGGTAGAAAAAATTATCAAAAATGGAAAGAGAGCACCAGGACTTGCAGTAATAATTGTTGGAGAAAATCCTGCTTCTAAGGTATATGTTAACTCAAAAGTAAAAACTTGTAATGCTTTAGGAATATATTCTGAAAAATATATTTTAGATTCTGAGATTTCAGAAATAGATCTTTTAGAATTAGTAGAAAAATTAAATAATAAAGATGAGATCGATGGGATATTAGTACAGTTGCCATTGCCAAAACATATAGATGAAGATAAAGTTATAGAAGCAATAAAACCAAACAAGGATGTAGATGGATTTCATCCAATCAATTTAGGTAAATTAGTTATAGGAAAAGATGGATTTAAATCTTGTACTCCATATGGTATTATGGAATTATTAAAAAGATATGAAATAGATCTTAATGGTAAAGATGTAGTGATCGTAGGTAGAAGTAATATAGTTGGAAAACCATTATCAATTATGTTGACTAATGAAAATGCAACTGTTACTCTATGTCATAGTAGAACAAAAAAATTATCTGAAAAAACTTTAAATGCCGATATAGTAATAGTTGCTATAGGGAAAGAAAAATTTTTAACTAAAGATATGGTTAAAGATGGAAGTATAGTAATCGATGTAGGTATTAATAGGAATAAGCTAGGGAAGTTATGTGGAGATGTAGATTATGAAAACGTTTCTAAAAAAACATCGTTTATAACACCTGTTCCAGGTGGAGTAGGACCTATGACTATAGGAATGCTTATGAAAAATACGGTGAAATCAAGGATGGAAAAAATATAAATTAATGGGGTGGGGACATGGTAACAGAATCAAGAGAATTTTTTATAGTTGATAAAAGAATTTTACCTAATTCAATTCAAAATGTAATTAAAGTAAATGAAATAGTTCAAAAAGAAGGGATATCAAAGTATGAAGCAATTAAAAGAATTGGAATAAGTAGAAGTACGTATTACAAATATAAGGATTTTATTAAGCCATTTTTTGAAAGTGGAAAAGATACTGTATTTAATATAAATATGGCACTTCATGATGAACCTGGGATGTTATCAAAAATATTTAATATAATAGCAGATTCAGGAGTAAATATACTTACGATAACTCAAAATATACCTATTGATGGTATTGCGAGAGTTACTTTAGCACTTAGAACTAGTGCTGATTCGTTGAGGAATATAGAAACAATGCTAGAAAAAATAACTGAACAACCAGGTGTGAGTGAAATTAGAATAATTGGAAACAATTAAATAGAATTCCATAAGTAGGTTTAAAAAATGAACAAAATATAGATGCAGTTACTTGTATTTATCCACAATGGTAGGAGGAAGTATGAAGATAGATATAAAAACTATAAAGGAATTATCTGAAAACATAGAAAAATATGGATTAGAAGAGATAACTTTAGAGAGTGAAGGAACTAAAATCTCTTTAAAAAAAGAAGTTGAAAAAACAATTCCAACAGAAATAATGGTAGAGCCAAGAGTCGCGACTAAAACTTCTAAAAAAACAACTAAAACTAAAGCGGTTGAGACAAAAGAAAAAAACTATAATTCAATAAAATCACCTATGGTAGGAACGTATTATGGTGCAGCATCTCCTGATAAAGATGCATTTGTAAAAGAGGGGCAAATTGTAGAAGTTGGAGATATTTTATGTATTGTAGAAGCTATGAAACTTATGAATGAAGTGAAAGCAGATAGTAGATATAGGATAGTTAAGTCATTATTAACTGACGGTAGATCTGTAACTAAGGGATGCGATTTATTTTTAGTAGAAGAAGTATAAAATTAAATAGCAAAGTATATAGATGAAAGACCAGGGTCTTTCATCTTTTTATATTATAAATAAGAGTAAAAAAATAAATAAAAATCTATAGAATCTTAGGACAGGGATTCTAGCAATTCTTAATTAAATATGATATAATTCAAAGATAGAATAGTTAAAAAATAAGATGTAAAAATATTTTTTTACAAAAAAATAAGATAGGAGTAAAAAATGAAATTAGCCGTTATAACTTTAGGTTGTAGTAAAAATTTAGTTGACACAGAACATTATTTAGGAATATTAGTAAATAAAAAAGGATTTGAGGTAACTACCAATGTAGAAGAAGCAGATCTATGTATCGTAAATACTTGTGGATTTATTGGTGATGCAAAAGAAGAATCTATTCAAAGTATATTAGCAGTAGCAGAACATAAAAAAAATGGTAATTTAAAAAAATTAATCGTAGCTGGATGTTTAGCAGAGAGATACGCTGATGAATTGTTAGCAGAAATGCCAGAGATAGATGCTATCATAGGAACTGGAGATATAGATAAGATAGAGGAAGTAGTTAATGAAATATTAGGAGATGAAAGAGTTATTAAAAGTAAATCTTTAAATTTTTTAGCTAACTCTGAAACAGAAAGAATAATAACAACTTTTTCGCACACAGCTTACTTAAAGATAGCAGAAGGATGTAACAGAAGATGTACTTATTGTATCATCCCTAGTCTACGTGGTAACCTTCGTAGTAGAACTATTGAAGATATCATAGTAGAAGCTAAGAAATTAGTTGCAGGTGGTGTAAGAGAGATAAATTTATTAGCACAAGAAACTACAGAGTATGGTTTAGATCTATATAATAAAAAAGCTTTACCTGACCTAATGAGAGAATTAGTTAAGATAGAAGATTTAAAATGGATTAGAACATATTATATGTTCCCTAATTCAGTAACTGATGAACTTATAGAGGTTATGAAAACAGAAGAAAAGATATGTAATTATTTTGATATCCCTATTCAGCATGTATCTGATTCTATGTTACAAGGAATGAAGAGAGCTATATCAGGAAATGATTCTAAAGAATTATTGCGTAGAATAAGAAGAGAAATTCCTGATGCTGTATTTAGAACTTCTATTATAGTAGGATTTCCTGGGGAAACAGAAGAAGATTTTCTTGAACTAAAAGAATTTATAGAAGAATTTAAATTTGATTATATTGGGGTATTTAAATATTCAAGAGAGGAAGATACAGTTGCTTTTGATATGGAAAATCAAGTAGATGAAGATGTGAAACATAAAAGATGGATAGAACTTTCCAATCTTCAAGCTGAAATTGCAGAAACAAAAAATAGATCATTTTTAGGTAAAGAAGTAGAAGTAATGATAGATGGTATATCAGACGAATCCGAATATATGTTAGAAGGAAGAACGAGAGGACAAGCTCTAGAAATAGATGGAAAGGTTTTGACTAATGATGGAACAGCTAAACCAGGAGAAATAGTAAAAGTAAAAATAGAACAAAATTTTAATTATGATTTGCTAGGACCCATAGTAGCAAACGAAATTAACTAATCTTTCGGAGGGATAAAGATGAGTATAAATATGAATGTACCTAATAAATTAACTATGGGAAGAATAATTCTAGCAATTCCATTTATTTATTTTTTAGGGATGTCTAATGGAAGTAATGGTTTTACTTATAGAATGATAGCTTTGGTATTATTTGCACTGGCGTCTATTACGGATTTTTTAGATGGATATATAGCTAGAAAAAATAATATGATAACAGATTTTGGAAAGTTAATGGATCCATTAGCAGATAAAATATTAGTTATTTCAGCGTTAGTGGTATTTGTAGAAATAGATTTTTTACCCTCATGGATATCTATAGTTGTTTTGGCTCGAGAATTTTTAATTAGTGGTATCAGATCATTAGCTGCTGCTAATGGAGAAGTTATTGCTGCTGGAAATTTAGGAAAATATAAGACAACTGCTCAAATGATCGGAATAATAATAATAATGTTGATAGGGGGGACACCTTATAATACTTGGATTATGTTACCTTCTGTAATATTGACTGTATGGTCAGGATGGGATTATTCAGTAAAAGCAAAACATTATTTTATAAATATGAAATAAGTGGAGGAATAGATGTTTTTGATATATAGAATAGTAAATTATGCAGTAGAAATATTAAAAGTTTTAATATTATTAAGAATAATATTATCGTGGGTTGCCCCTCATAGTAGGAATGAATTTGTTGAATTAATTCATGCAGTTACAGAGCCAATCTTAAGACCGTTTAAAATATTGATTCCTTTAGGTGGAGTTAGATTAGATCTATCACCAATTTTGGCATATTATGCTTTAAATATTATAAGAAGTTTAATTTTTAGAGTATTGAGTATGATCTCTTAAATTATTATTATAAACTAGATTGATCATATAAAGTAAAAAAATAAAGGAGTCTGACCGCTAAAGGCGTGCAGACTCCTTATCTTTAAGATTAAGATATATAGGAATATTAAAAAAAAGTAAACTAGAAGTTAACCAGGAGGAAAAATGCATAAAGAGATTGAGTGTGAGTATCATATACCAGTATTATATGAAGAAACTTTAGATAATTTAGTTACTAATCTAGATGGTGTATATGTTGATGGAACTTTAGGTGGAGGAGGTCATTCAGAAGGAATAGTAAAAAGACTTTCAGAGAAAGGAGTTTTGATCTCTATAGATCAAGATCAAAATGCCATTGATTTCGCAGGGAAAAGATTGGAAAAATATGGGGAAAAAGTAAAAATTTTTAAATCTAATTTTCAAGAAATAGATAGTGTAGTATATATGGCAGGTTATGATAAAGTAGATGGAATAATGATGGATATAGGAGTTTCTTCTAAACAGTTAGATGATCCTGAAAGAGGATTTTCATATAAATATAATACTCGTTTAGATATGAGAATGGATAAAAATATGCCTATTTCAGCTTATGAAATTATAAATAATTATGAAGAGGAAGAAATTTCAAGAATTATATATGAGTATGGGGAAGAGAGATATGCTAGAAAAATAGCTAAATATATAGTTTTCAATAGAGAGGAAAAAGCTATAGAAACTACTGGTGATCTAGTGGCAGTGATAAAAAAAGCTATTAAAGGACACCCTAAGAAACATCCTGCAAAAAAAACTTTTCAGGCTATAAGAATAGAAGTTAATAAGGAACTAGATGTATTAAAAAATGTAATAGATAAGGCAGTAAATCTTTTGAAACCAGGAGGAAGATTAGCTATAATTACCTTTCATTCATTAGAAGACAGAATAGTAAAACAAAAATTTAAAGAGTTATCTACAGATTGTATTTGTCCATCTCATCTATTAGTTTGTCAGTGTAATCACAAAGCTACGGTAAAGCGTATAACAAGAAAACCTATTATTCCTAATACAGATGAGTTAGAATTTAACAACAGATCTCATTCATCAAAATTAAGAGTAGTAGAAAAATTATGAGGAAAAAAAATAAAATATTAATAATTTTATTTTCAATAATTGTTTTTATTTTTATGGAAGGTTTACGCCTACATTATACTATAGAAGCAGTTAGAGTAAGTAAAAAAATTATGGTTCAAAATACTCATAATTTAAACCTTCAAAAAGATATATCTCGTAAGAAAATAAAATTAATAAAAAAAATGGACTTAAATACAATAAAAAAATATGCTAAGGAAGAGATGGGAATGGAAGTTTCAGAATCTATTAATCATGTTAAAATTAAAAAAGATGTTTCAAAATGAAATTAAAAGCTTTGAAACTTGACTTTGATTGATTTAGGTTGTATCATAAGTAGGTAGTAATTAAATTTTTTAAATGACGTAAAAAGGGGTATAAATTGAAAAAAAAAGATATAATAGAAATTAAAATAGATAAGATAATTTTTGGTGGAGAAGGATTGGGGTATCATAATAAATTAGCTATATTTGTACCTATGTCCGTTCCTGGGGATGTTTTAGAAGTTGAAATAATTTCATTGAAAAAAACATATGGAAGGGCTCTTATAAAAAAAATTATAACACCTGGAGCAGATAGAGTAGAAGGAAATAGAATAAGTTTTGAAGATTATCAAGGCTGTGATTTTGCTATGCTTAAATATAACGAACAATTAAAATATAAAAAACTAATGGTAGAAGATGTTCTTTCTAGAGTTGGAAAGATAAGTTTAGATAAGGTTGAGATATTAGATACTATAGGAGCAGAAAATCAATTTAATTATAGAAACAAAGTTATTGAACCTTTTGCACGTAAAAATGGAAAAATAATATCTGGATTCTTTAAAAGAAGATCTCATGAAGTTTTTGAAGTAGAAGAAAATTTTCTTCAATCTAAACTTTCTAATAAAATAATTTCTAGAACTAAAGAACTTTTGAATGAAGCTAAATTAAGTGTATATAATGAAAAGGCTCACAAAGGAATATTAAGACATATAATGGTAAGGACAAATTCATTTAATGAAGCCATGGTTGTACTTATAATTAAAGGAAAATTAGATTCGAAAATAGAAGGTGTTTTAAATACTTTATATAATGAAAATGATAAGATTAAATCTGTTTATGTTTCTATAAATAATAGAAAAACAAATTTTGCTTTAGGTGAGCAAAATATTCATTTATTAGGAGAAAGATATATAAAAGAAAAACTTTATGGAATTGAGTTTAATATATCTCCTACATCATTTTTTCAAATTAATGTAGAACAAACTAAAAAATTATATGAAAAGGCACTTTCTTATTTTAATGATATAAAAAATAAAAATATAGTAGATGCTTATTCAGGGACAGGAACTATTGCTATGATTTTATCAAAAGATGCTAATAAAGTCTATGCGATAGAGATAGTTGAATCTGCTACAAGAGCTGCACAAAAAACAAGTATAGAAAATAAGATAGAAAATATAGAATTTATAAATGGTAAAGCTGAAGAAAAATTAATAGAGCTAATTGAAGGCGGGAATCAAATAGATTCTATAATATTTGACCCTCCTAGAAGTGGTATAGCACAAAATATATTAGAAAAATTATCTGAAACAAAGATAAAAGAAGTAGTATATATATCATGTAATCCTTCTACATTTGCAAGAGATACAGAGATATTAGAAGGGATTGGATATAGATTAAAAAAAGTTTGTCCATTAGATATGTTTCCTAATACAAGTCATATAGAGGTAGTGGGAAAATTTTTAAAGAGTTAAAAATTATAAAGTGATCTGGGAGGGAAGATGGATATAAAATTAATAATTTTTTTAGTGATAGCTTATTTTATGGGCTCTATTCCAACAGGTGTAGTTATAGGTAAAAAATTTAAGGGAATAGATATTAGAGAACATGGAAGCAAAAATACTGGAGCAACTAATGCCTATAGAGTTTTAGGTATGCCTTATGGAATAATCGTCCTTTTTGCAGATGCTTTAAAAGGATATATTCCAGTTTTTTTAGCTAGTTTAATTGGATTAGCTGGATTGCAACTTATTCTGGTAGGGTTAGTAACGATAGTTGGTCATACTCTGTCTATATTTTTAAAATTTAAAGGTGGAAAAGGTGTTGCTACTAGTTTAGGAGTTTTTATATATTTAGTTCCAAATGTTGTTTTAATACTAGTTGTTGTATTTTTATTGATTGCGTTTTCAACTAAGTATGTATCTTTGGCTTCTGTATCAGCAGCAGGATTATTTCCAATATTAGTATTATTCATGCCTATAAAGGAAAGTTTAGGGAGATGGAATGTTTTTGGATTTGCCCTTGTAATTGCTGTATTTGTGATATTTAAACATAGGAGTAATATTAAAAGACTTCTTCATGGAAATGAAAATAAATTTAAAGTTTAAAAAATTTAACGATAAAATAATTTTAAATGATAAAAAAGGAGTAGAATATGGGGAGAATTGTAGTGATGGGGGCTGGATCTTGGGGGACAGCTCTTGCTAGGGTTATGGCATCGAAGGGAAATGAAGTTACTCTATGGGATTACAACAAAGAAAGAGCAGAAGTACTACAAAAAAATAGAGTAAATGAAAAATTTTTATCTAATGCTAAATTTCCGAAAACTTTACAGGTAACATCTAAGATAGAAGGGTTGTTAGATGGAGTAGAATACCTGATCATGTCTGTACCATCTCAAGTATTAAGAGATGTAATGGGTAAAATTAGTAATCAATTGTCAGATAAAACAATAATCGTTAATACTGCCAAAGGTATAGAGATATCTACAGGAATGAGGTTATCCCAAGTTCTTAAAGATGAGATATTAGGAAAGTTCCACAAGAATATAGTTGTTCTTTCTGGACCTACCCATGCTGAGGAAGTGGCTCAAAGTCTTCCGTCTACAATAGTAGCAGCAGGAGAATCTGGATGTGCCAAGAAGATACAAGAATTATTTAATACAGAAAATTTTAGAGTATATGAAAGTAATGACATTGTTGGTGTAGAGTTAGGGGGAGCCGTAAAAAATGGTATTGCCATAGCAGCTGGAATAGCTGATGGGATAGGGTTTGGAGATAATACAAAGGCAGCTCTTATAACTAGAGGTTTAGCAGAAATGGTAAGATTTGGAGAAGCTTTGGGAGCAAAAGCTGAAACTTTTTCAGGACTTAGTGGAATGGGAGACTTGATAGTAACTTGTGCTAGTACCCACAGTAGAAATAGATATGTAGGACAAAAATTAGGTGAAGGAAAAAAAATACAAGAGATCTTAGATGAGATGGAAATGGTAGCTGAAGGAGTGCCAACTGTGAAAGCTGTCTATGAATTAGCTCAAAAGAAGAAAGTGTCAATGCCGATATTAGAAGGTGTCTACAAGGTGTTATATGAAGATAAACTAGCAACTGAAATGGTTAAAGAATTGATGACTAGAGACTTAAAGAGAGAATTTTAAAACTAAGGATGATGAGACTATGGATAGAACAAAAGATTTAGTATCTTTATATTTAAAAGATATTAGACAATATGAAATTTTGACAAAGGAAGAGGAATTAAAATTACTTATAGCAGCCAAAAATGGTTGTGAAGAATCTAAGGAGAAATTAATTTTATCGAATTTAAGATTAGTAGTTAATGTAGCTAAAAAATATACTAGAAAAGGATTAGGTTTAATAGATCTTATCAGTGAAGGTAATTTTGGACTTATTCATGCAATTAAAAAGTTTGATGTAGAAAAAGGCTTTAGATTTTCAACTTATGCAGTTTGGTGGATTAAGCAATCTATAACTAAGTCTATTATTAGTAAGGGAAGAGAGATAAGGATACCATCTTATAAATATGATATGTTAAATAAAATAAATAAATATATTATGAATCATATAATGGAAACTAGTAAATATCCTAATTTTGATGAAATAGCAAAGGGGTTAGATATACCAGAATCAAAAATTCAAAAAGTAATGTTAGAATTTCAAGATTTGATGTCTTTAAATGCTTCCATAGGAGAAGATATTTTTTTAGAAGATACCATAAGTCAACCTGAAGAACTCTCTCTTGAAAATCAAGTTTTAAGAGGGATAGGTAGGGAAGAGATAATTAAAATGTTAGACGCTTTAAAACCTCGTGAAAAAGAGATAGTAAAATTAAGGTATGGAATAGATGGTTATGATATTCATACTTTAGAAGAAATTGGTAAAACATTTAATATTACTAGAGAGAGAGTAAGGCAAATAGAGAAAAAAACCTTATTAAAACTTAAAACAATATTTAGTGAAGAGCTCAAACCATATTTGTTTAAATGATATAAGTTCCCCACCTTTTTCTGGTGGGGAATCTTTAATTTTAATGATGGATGTGGTAGAATGAATTGAAAATTAAAAACTAAAAATTGAGATAAA
>DDQV01000004.1 GCA_002342785.1 Fusobacteriaceae bacterium UBA2433
AACAAATAAATAATTTTGAACTTTCACAAAGAAATTTAGAGATCGAAATAGGAGTCCAAAAAGAACATGTTATGGATTCTGAAGTAGGTCGATTAAAATTAATTGCCGAAATAGAGAACTCTGAAAAAAGAACAAAAAGTAGTGCTAATAAAATTAATGAATTAGATGAAGAAGCCATAGAATATACAAAAAAAATCGAAAAATTAACTTCTGAACTACATCTGATAGAAATCAAACAAAAAAATATTCAAACAGAGATAAAAAAAATAGACGATACAATAGAAGAAGCAGAAAAACAAATTGATATTCTCAGTCAAAAAATGAATACAATCCATAGTGAACGAAAAGAAGTCGCTTATAATTTAAGTAGACAAAGTGCAAAATTAGAGAATTTAAAAAAATTAGATGCTAACAATGAAGGTTTTTTTAAAGGTGTAAAAGCTATTTTAAATGCTAACATTGAGGGAGTAAATGGAGCTTTTATCAGTTTGATTAATATTCCTGAGTATCTAGAAACTGCCATTGAATCAGCTGTTAGTAGTTCATTACAAGATATCATCGTAAAAGATAGTGAAGTTGCTAAAAAATGTATCTCATATCTAAAACAATCAAACAAAGGAAGAGCTTCATTTTTAGCCTTTGATAGTATAAAAATAAATAACTTTAAAAAAATAATTCCCCAAGATGGAATCTTAGGATATGCCAGTGATTTGATCACCTATGATTCTGTCTACAATAAGCCAGTAGAATTTATATTAGGAAATCTTCTTGTAGTTAAATCTACAGATGTAGCCTTAAATGTCTCTAAAAATAATCTACATCGTGGTAATATAGTTACTCTAAGTGGTGAACTTATCTCTGGTCGAGGTCGTATCACCGGGGGACAACATATCAAATCAGCTAGTTCAGTTATTTTTGAAAGAAAAAAAGAAATAAAAACCTTAAATAAAATAGTTAGTGAATTAGATAAACAACATAAACAATTAGATGATTCATATGATTTATATACTAAAAAGATGGATGAATATGAGAAACAATTAGAAAATATTGATGACCTTAGAGTCTCTAAAGAAGATTCTTTTAGAGAAATTTCGAGAAATCACACAGATCTGACAGATACCCATAAAAAAGAAACAAAAAAATTAAAAATAATAGAGATGGAAAAAATTGAAGAAACAAATTATATAAATGAATATAATAAGCAACTTAAAAATGCAACTATCAAAAGATTTGATATTGAGGATTTTTTAAAAAAATCTAAAGATCGATTAACAGAAAACAACAATAAATTAATTGCTCTTAAATTAGAGATAGAACTGATCAATAAATCTTATTCTAATATAAAAATAAATTATTTAAATAAAAAAGAACAAGTTAAACAAGTAGAAAGGGAGGTCCAAAGAAATGAAGAATTTCTTCAAGAGTTTAAAAATGAAAAGAAAAAAACCACATTAGAAATTGATAAACTTAATTCAGATATTATTAAACTAGGTGACCGCCTAAATAATATTGAAAAGGAATACCATAATGAAAATATAAGATATGAAAAAGAATTTTTAGAAATCAAAGAAAAGAAAAAACTACAAGAAGAATTAGAAATATTAGAAAAGAAAGAACTTTTAGCTGTTAAAAATATTGAAAAAGATCTCATCTTAAGAGAAAATAAAATCAAAATTCTTATTGAAAAATTAGAAAAAACTATAGATTGGCTAGCTCAAATAGATGAAAAATTAACTGATTTAGTTGATATAAAAGAAGTTCCTTTAGAGTTAACTATAGTAGAATCAAAAGAGATCCTCTATCGATTAGAATCAAGACTAAAAGCCTTAGGTATAGTTAACCTATTAGCCATAGAAGAGTTTAGAGAACTTGTAAAAAAATATGAATTTATAACTACCCAAAGAGATGACCTTATTGTCAGTAAAAAATCTCTTTTAAAATTAGTTGAAGACATTGAAAAAATTATTGAAACTAAGTTTTATAATGCATATAAAGAAATAGATAAAAACTTTGAATATATGTGTAAAGAGGTCTTGAATAATTCCGTTGGTAGATTACAACTAATTGATCATGAGAATATCCTTGAAAGTGGTATTGACTTAGTGGTAAAATTTAAAAATAAAAAATCTCAATCTATTACTTTATTATCTGGTGGAGAAAAATCAATGGTAGCAATTGCATTTATCATGGCCTTATTTATGTATAAACCTAGTCCATTTACTTTTTTTGATGAGATTGAAGCAGCTTTAGATGAAACAAATATAAAAAAACTTATCAGTAAATTAAAGGAGTTTACTGATAGGTCACAATTTATTTTAATCACGCATAATAAAGAAACTATGAGACGATCTGATACTTTATATGGAGTTACAATGAATAAAGAATTAGGTGAATCTAAATTAATATCTGTAAGTATATAAAAAAATCTCTTAATACTCCTATTAAAAGAATTGAATCAATGAAAAAAAAAGAAATTTCTGTTATAATTGTAACCGGGGAGGTTAAGAGATTATTTTTCTTTTATAAAAAATAAGGTATTAAAGAAAGAAAATATAATTTTAAAAAAATATTAATATGAACAAAAAAAATAGTCGAAAAGAGGAATAACATGGAACTTTTAGCTTACCTATATCATTTAATAACGAATTTTAGAAATAAATTATATGATAAACAAATATTTAAATCTAAAAAAATAGAAGATATAGAGATTTTTTGTGTTGGAAATATTACAGTAGGAGGAACAGGAAAAACACCTACCGTACAATATCTGGTTCAAAAATTTTTAGATGAGGGAAAAAAAGTCGCCATAGTATCTAGAGGGTATAAAGGAAAAAGAAAAATTGACCCTATGATCGTTAGTGATGGAAAAAATATTTTTGCAACAACAAAAGAAAGTGGTGATGAACCTCTTTTACATGCTTTAAACACAAAAGTTCCAATAATTGTAGGCCGTGATAGATATTCTGCTTGTATTTTAGCAAAAGAAAAATTTGATATAGACACAATAATATTAGATGATGGTTATCAACACAGAAAACTAAAAAGAGATTGTAACATTGTTTTGATAGATGCTACCAATCCATTTGGTGGAGGAAGACTTCTGCCCCTTGGAACACTCAGGGAAGATTTAAAACAACTTAAGAGAGCTAATGAATTTATTATTACTAAAGCTGACCTTGTAGACGACAGAGAGATCAAAAAAATCAAAAAATATCTGTCTAAATATAAAAAAAATATATCGGTAGCCAAATATGGTGTAGTTTCTCTAAAAGATCTAAAAGGCGATCGTAAACCTCTTTTTTGGGTAAATAAAAAAAAGGTTTTACTCTTTAGTGGTTTAGCTAATCCTCTTAATTTTGAAAAAACAGTAATCTCCCTTATGCCTTCTGAAACTGATAGAATAGATTTTTTGGATCACCATAATTTTAAAGAAAGAGATTTTAAAAAAATAATAAAAAGAGCAGATGAAATGAAAGCAGATTTTATAATAACTACAGAAAAAGATATTGTAAAACTTCCACAAAATTTTCATATGCCTAGAACCTATGTGTTAAAAGTAGAATTAACCATGTTAGAAGATAATTTGTTTCAAAAGTAGGAGTAGGTAACAGTAACTAAAAATTTATAGATTTTTATGGATTTTTGTATAAATCTAAGGCATACTATAATAAAGGAAGGTGATTTATATGTATGCAATTAGTAAATTTGCAGAATTAATAGGAATTACACC
>DDQV01000032.1 GCA_002342785.1 Fusobacteriaceae bacterium UBA2433
TATCTTCTATTTTTTTAGATTTTTGAGCATCACTTCCAGGAATATTTATCCCTCCCATTGATACTAATGTATTTCCACCAACAGCTGCCATTTTTTCAAGTAAAACTACTTTTGCTCCAAGATTTGAAGCTGAAATTGCAGCACTTAATCCTGCTCCTCCCCCACCAACAATTACTATATCAAAATTTTCAAATGATTTAAATTTATTTTTACTCACAACAATCTTATTTAAATTTTCTGCATCTTTAAATTTATTTAATAGACTTATTTTTTCTCCTCCTGAGAGAATTAAAGCATTCATTACTGCCTCTTTTATCCCTCGAGAACTCATAGAACACCCCTTTACATTAGGGACCATTATGGTATTTTTCTTTATTATTTCATTTGGAATCTCATTAAAAGCAGGTTCTGAAATTACTGGAGTTTCATTATGCGATATAAATTTTATATTTTTAATTTTTCCTTCTAAAATTGTAACAAGAACTTCTATCTCTCCTGCATACCCAATACCGATACCTTTAAATAAACCATCTTTATATTTTTTCATATTTTTACTCCTTAAATTATTAATTTATTAACATGTTTTTACAAAGTACGACATCGTATTATGTAAATCGTATTATACCATATAAACAAAATAAGTCAATTGAATCTTATTGAATCTATGTAACTCTAAACACCTATTCACCTCAATAAAACAAAGCCGTTGAGATCCCCTAGCTATTTAACCTTAAGGCTCCTATTGGATATTTTCCTCTATTAATTCCAATAGTATCAGTTATTGCAAAACTTTATTCCAGAGTGTGGATCGATATTAGATGAATAAATACAATATGAACTTTTTTTCAGGTACCTTGGAGATCAAAATAAAGAATTTTTTATTATCTTTTTGAATTCTTCACGCAATCTTCACATGGTCATATTATACTTAATAATAAGAACATAAAAGGATGTGATTGCAATGATGCATGGATTTGGATTTAATTTTGGAAACTCTATGTTTTTAGGAGGTGGAATATTTATGTTTATATTTTGGATATTAATAATAGTATTAATAATCTCTATAATAAAAGGAAATTTCATAGGCGACAATAAAAATTCTATACAAAACAAAAGTGAAACACCTCTAGAAATCTTAAAGATGAGATATGCTAAAGGAGAAATTACTGAAGAACAATTTCAAGATATGAAAGAAAAACTAAAAGACTAGTTCAAAATTAAAAAAAATTAAAAGGAGTGATTAAAATGAAGAAAAAAATTATTGTAGGACTATTGGTAATATCAGCACTTTCATTTTCAGCAATGAAAAGTAATCAAACAAATATGAATAATAATTGTCAAAAAGTAACACACTACTCTCAAGTGATGGCCGGTTTATCAGAAACCCAACAAAACGAATTAACCGAGATGATAAAAAATAGAAGGAAGACTAACTATATAAACAGTTTAAATATAAGAACTGAAGAGTTAAAGTTAGAGAAACTACTCTCAAATGATAAAATAAATTGGCAGAATGTAAAAAAAGTGAATGACCAAATATCAGGTATGAAATCTGAACAAAGATTAGATAATATGAAATTCAGAAAAAATATAGAAGATAAATTTGGAATAACTATGGGATATAAAGGCATGATTGGACACATGAATAATAAAATGATGAATGAAGGTGATAATCATAACAAAATGATGGATGATTCTAAAGATTACTAAGATAAATATGATACTAATATCAAATAGATTCCCTCTGAATAAAATTTATTAAAATCAGATATAGATAAAAAAAAGTTATTCCAAAGTTTTACTTTGGGATAACTCTTGTTTTACTTTTAAAATTAAAACAAGAAATTTATCTTCCTAAATCTATCATATTTTACACAAGAGCTTTATACATTTAATAACTTTTAATATATTAAAATGAGAAGTAATAATTAAAAAATTATTTATCCTCATTTTATAAAAAACTTCTAACAATATTTATTTTTTTAAATTATCACAGTTAAAATAATACTTTATCATATTAATATTATGATTTAATTTTATTATTATGCATTTAATTCTACTAGACCATCTTGGAAGATTATATCTTTTTCTCTTTCTTCTTTTCTCAAATCATCCCAAACAGAAAAGTTTCCTTTAATTCCAATTTTATTTGGATTAAAGTCCCAATCATCCTCTCTGTTTTCTTTTATTCTTAATTTATAATCTTTCAAACAAATAATAGCAGGTTTATGCATAATTAAAATTCCTACAATATTTATCCAAGCCATTATTCCAATTCCTATATCTCCAAGAGTCCAAGCCATTCCTCCTGCTACTACAGATCCTGAGAATGTAAATCCAAGAAATACTAATTTTAAAATAAATCTAATTTTATTTCTTTGTTTATTACCATTAGTTAAATAAACTAATGCTGTATCTCCATTCCAAAAAAATGCTAATAATGTAGTAAAGGCAAAGAATATTATAGCTATAGCAACTATATATGCACCGTATCCAATACTGACATCTAAAGCTGCAGATGTATTAGCTGCTCCTATAGTCTCTATATTCATACTAGATATTGCACCTTTCCCTTCATAAATTATTTTACCAGTAACTCCTTCAAAAACTTTATATGCTCCTGTAATAATAATCATCAATGCTGTTGCTGTACATACAAATATAGAATCAATATAAATAGAGAATGCTTGTATTAATCCTTGCTTTGCAGGATGTGAAACTTCTGCTGCTGCTGCTGAAGCTGGACCTGTTCCTTGTCCTGCTTCATTTGAATAAATACCTCTTTTCACTCCCCAAGATATTGCTGCACCTGCAATACCTGCAAATGCTTCTTCTTTTCCAAATGCAGATTCAACAATCAAAGTTAATGATGGAATAATTTCTCCGGCATTGATTGCTAATACTGTTACTGCAACAATTATATATGCCACTGCCATAAATGGAACTACTACCCCAGCAAACTTAGCAATTCTCTTAGCTCCTCCAAAAATAATAAGGCACAAAAATCCTACAATAATTAATCCTGTAATCCATTGAGGAATTCCTATTGCAGTTTTTAAACTTCCTGCAATTACATTTGATTGAACAGATGGCATACATATTAACATAGCTAATACTGTAGACAAAGCAAATAAATTTCCATACCAAGTTTTCCCACCTAATAATCCTTTTTTAAAATAATAAGCAGGTCCTCCTCTATATCCACCTTCAAACTTTTCTTTATATAATTGACCTAATGTAGATTCCACATATGATGATGCAGCTCCTAACAACGAAATAACCCATAACCAAAATATCGATCCAGGTCCTCCTAAAGATATCGCTGTAGCTACTCCTGCAATATTACCAGTTCCTACCCTTCCAGAAACAGACATACACATAGCTTCAAATCCACTTATTGAGTCTTTAGACTTTTCTTCATTTTTGATATCTTTAATATCTTTTCCTAATAATAATCTAATCATTTCTTTTATCATCGTAAATTGAACACCACTTGTTTTTAAAGTAAAAAACAATCCTGCACCTAAACAAAGATATACAAGTACCGGTGACCAAATAATACCATTTAACCCATTAACTAAAACTTCCATTATAACCTCCATAGTAATTTGAGCAATAAATTCAAATTTTATTTATCTACTCAATTAAAGTTTAGCATCACTTTTTAGATATGTCAAAGCGAAAAACGAACAAAATCTATGTTTTGTGTTCGTTTTTTTATTACTTAGTAAACTTTTGTGAATTTTTTATCTAAATATTTAAAAGAGCATTATTCCCTCAAATTCAAATTTAAAGAACATATCTTCCAATGTCTAAAAACAGTACAAATAAAAAAGTGAACTGTATTGAATAAAATAATTTTATTTAAAATTGTAATTTTATAATCTTATTTTTTATTTATTAATTTTGGACCTCCAGTAGGTTTTCCAACAGGTAGTTTAATTTTCTAATTATTTTTTTTAAAACAAAAACAACAAAACTGTTATTTAATTATTCTATAAAAAAAAATCTAGATAAATCTAACATAAGAAGTTTCATTTAATTTAGAAGTATTTTTTTTACAGTGTATTTTTTTATTATACTATTATATTAAAATAAAGGTTTCATTTTGATATAGTGAAAAAAATATCAAAATATCAAAAATTAAATTTTTTTTAATATATCAAAAAAAACCTATAAATTAGATACTTATTCTTTAATATCTACCTTATAGGTTTATAATATGATTTAAATTTTTTATAGTTCTGTAATGCTAAGTTCGTCTGCTGCCATGCTTGTACCCCAAGTTCTAAAACCTGTATAATTATCAGCATCACTATCAGTAGATTTGTTAATTTCATAAGAATCTCCTGTTATGACCACTCCATCTATTAAAATTTCTACATTATTAGTAGTGGCTGTACTCTCTGTAACATTTATTTCTATGTCATGTGAACTTGTCCACCAATCTTCAGAATTCATGTCTATCTCACTCGTATCAAGATATGTTGCACCGTACTCTCCTCCAGTAGAATTTCTTGATCTTATAACAAGATCATTTAATCCCTTATCAAATTGAAATATATATCCTCCACCAGCATCGTCTGACTAAATAAATATACCATAACCCCTACTTTCTGCAGTCAAAGTTGCTGTTGTCACTATACTATATTCAGAATATGGATTATCTATATAAAAAAGTCCAGAAGTTGGAGAAGTCATCATTGTTCCTTCATTATTTAAATCCCAGTTAGTAAAATCTCCTGAAAGATCATCTGTTCCAGAAAAATAATATACAATGGAATCATCATCAGAATCATCATTCCAAATTTCATATTCTTCATCTTTTGTATAAGCTCCATTTGGAAGATTAGCATAGATTTCACCAGTCTCTTTTATATAATACCAACCACCATTATCGTCTCTAGAACTAACAACTTCTGAAGTTTCTTTATGCCCATCTCCATCTTCATCTGTAAATCCTGGAGTTGATTCAATACTATAAGATCTTAATAAATCTGGATCATCTTTTCCAACTGTAGTTGTATTATTTTCTCCGGCTAGATCTGGAAATTCATCTGATAAATTTGAATCTATAGATAATTTAGACCTTATTACTCCTAAATTATGTTGTACTTTAGCCACTGTAGCTTTTCTCATCTCTTTTATTAATTTGGGTATGATACCTGCAGATAAAACCCCTACTATTGCTATTACTACTAATAGTTCAATAAGTGTAAATCCTTTATTTAATTTTTTCAAATTAATCCACCTCCTTTCTTATTTTTAAATTATAAAAATAAAAATTTTAAATTACTTTATAGAGTTCATCACTTTCTGGTTCAGATATATCTTCTCTCTCTTTTTTAGAATTATAAATAATTTTTTCATATATATTTTTTGTAAAATATCCTATTTCGAAAGTAGGAACATTATTTAAAATTAATTTATCCAATAATTTATTTTTATTTTCAGGTGATACAACTATGAGCATCGATCCACTAGAAATTAATTTTAAAGGATTGATCTTAAAATAATTACAAATTTTTTGGGTAACTTCAGAAACATTGAGTTGATTTTTATAAAGAGTTATCCCTAATTTAGAAAGTTCTGCCACTTCCCAAGCAGCTCCTAATATTCCTCCTTCTGTAACATCATGCATTCCTTTAGATAATTTTGCAGATAATAAACCTTCCTTAACTACACTAGTGAGATCCATCATAGATTTTGCAAAGTTAATTTCCTCTTGAGACAATATTGATTTCAATTCTTCTTCTTTTTCATGAGCTATAATGGCCGTTCCTTCTATTCCTGTTCCTTTAGTTAATAATATTATATCTCCTTCTAAAATTTCTTTTTTATCTTCATATTCTTCTTTTGTTCCAAATCCTAAACCAGTTACGGAAACTATAATTTTATTTACAGCATCGGTAATCTCTGTATGCCCTCCTAAAATATCAATATTTAATTTATTACATTCATACTCCATATCTACCATAATTTTTTTTAAATCCTCTATACTTGTAGAGGGGGGAGCCAATATAGTTACCATGATACCCATAGGTTCCACACCTGTAGTAGCCAAATCATTACATGTAATATTTACTGCTAGTTTTCCTATCTCAGATACTGCACCAGTTATAGGATCACTACTTACATAACATACTTTTTCCCCTAGATCTATGGCAGC
>DDQV01000164.1 GCA_002342785.1 Fusobacteriaceae bacterium UBA2433
ATTAGCTCTTAAATAAAAAATATCCCAAGTATCATTTAATATCTCTAACGATTACTTTATCACTATATAGTGAATTACTTATTCCATGCTCACAATGACAATTTTTTTTATTTATCTTCTTTTTTCTTTCTCTATAGTACTTCTCATTTAAACTTTCTTTTTTACTTGAAGATACTTGATGCCATAGATGTAATAAAATTTGATCAGTATAAACTTCTATTCCTCTAACTCCAGAAGCTGTTAATCTATTTCCAAAATCATCATCTTCATATCCCCAGCCAATATATTTCTCATCATATCCATTAATATTTCTATAATCTTTTTTCCATAAGGAATATGACATTCCAAGTAGTTTTATTCCTCTTTTTTTTAATTTTAAACTTTTCAAAATCCTTCTTACTCTATCTTTTTTTAATGCCTTGTTCACACTATTTTCATATTCTATTGGTATATTTTCAATACATTTTTTATATTGTACCCCTGATTCTAGCTTTTTTATAATTTCATTTTTTTCAATTTCCTCCGTATTACAAGGTCTACACATTCTAAATTCTTTTTCTTTAGTCTCCGACATTCTTTCGACATAATCTTCTCCAAAAATCAAATCTTGATCACAAAAAATTAAAAGATCTCCCATTGAATTTTTTACTGCTTCATTTAAAATTCTAGTTTTTCTAAACCCTTTGTCTTCATGATAGATATGCTTTATTTTAAAATTTACTTTTGGTAATAAATCTGTTATATAATTAATAATATTTTCATTAGAACCATCATCTGCTATAATTAATTCATCAAATTTTTTATTTTGTTTTAATAAACATAAAAATAAACTTCTAAAATTTTCAAATCGATTATATACCGGAACTATTACACTAATTATCATCTTTTTTCTCCTTTTAATTTCTGTATTATTTTTTTATATTAGAAATTATAGCATTAACTATTTCTTTTCTAGTCTTATCTGTATAACTATCAAAAAATTTATGTTTATAATTTTCGTCTTTATCTTTATCAGGAACTATATAAGTTACATCTTTATGTCCAAATACTCCCCACCTTAAAGGTGACTGGGTTTTTTTATTAGGATAGATAGCTACAATAGTTTTTTTTAATGCTCCAGCTATATGAGTTGGACCTGTTGATCCACCAAAATATATATCTGATCTATCTATTATAGCAGCCAAGTTTAAAAGATCTCCTCCATTAGCATATAGATGTATTCTTTTATCTTTTATACAATCTAATATCTTTTGTCCTCTATCTTCTTCTGATATATGACACGTCAATATAACATTTATATTTTTAGATTTCTTCAATATAGCTTTTATTAACTTCGTGTATTCTTCATCAGTAATATTTTTAGCACTTCCCCCCATAAATGGATTTATTAACAAAATAGGAGATTTAATCTTATTTTCTTTTAAAAATATTTCTACTGCCTCACTGTGTTTTTTCTCATAGAAAATTTTTGTATTTATTTCAAACAACTCATTAAATTTTTTAGGATTTAGTTTTTTCACTAGATCTAAATTATATTCTGCTTCATTTTTTATAGACTTAGATCTTTTTTGTAAAACTCCTTTATTATATATAAAAAATGACTTTATTTTTGATAATGGACCTATTTTAATCCTAGATCCACTAGCTTTGGCTAGTTGCATTACAAATTTATCGTTATATAATGCTATGAATACATCTGCTTTAAAATATTTTATTTTTTCTATTAATTCCATTTTTCTATAGTCATCTATTTTAACTACCCTGTCTATATATGGTAAATTTTTTACTATCTCATAATTATATTTTCTTACTAAAACAGTTATTTCAGAATTGGGATACATTTTTTTCACCATAAAAAAACTAGGGATTGATAATACCAAATCCCCTATCTTATCCGTTCTAGATATTATAACTTTTTTTATCTTTTCCATAAATTCTACCATTTCCTTTATATTATTAAATTATTTAAAATTTTATTTTATTTTATTTATAAAAAATTTATATTTTTTTATTTTTTTGTTTCAAATAATAATCTATTTCTTTCCATCTCTCTTAATTTAAAATATTTAGTCATCGTATACATTCCACTAAATAAAGCAATTATCAAACCCTCTATACCATCTAAAAATCCCATTCTAAAAATATACATCCTTATAAATTTAAAAAATGGATTTATTACTATATTAAAAAAATTAGATTTTTTACCTCTTTTAAGATATTCCTCTGCACCTAATGTAGTGTATCTATCAAATCTAGTTATATAATCACTTAAAGTCAAATATGTATGATGATATATTTTTTCTTTTATCTTTCCTTTAGTAAGTTTTGTTTCAAATTCTTCATGAACTAGATTGTTACTTACTGTTACACTATCTTTTTTCCATAATCTAGTTGCATATTGATTAGACCATCCTCCATATTTTAATTCTTTACCAAAACATATTGAACATCTATTTATATCGTAAACTTCATATTTATTTTTATCATCTATTATCTCTTTAATTTTTAGTTTTAATTCTTTACTTACCACTTCATCTGCATCTATTAAAAGAATCCAATCTCCCTTACATTTTTCTATAACAGAATTTTTTTGAGGACCAAATCCTTTCCAATCTTCTGTATAAACTACAGCTCCTTTAGATTCTGCAATCTTTACAGTATTATCTGTACTATTACTATCTACAATTATTATTTCATCTGCAATTTCTTTCACAGCATCTAATGTTTTTTTTAGAATACGTTCTTCATTATATGTTATTATTCCTACTGATAACTTCATATTTATTCACTCCATTTTTTTTAATCGTTCTCTAAATTATACCATATATATATTCAAAATTATATATACAAAAAAAACATCCCAAAGGATGTTAAAAATTATAGTTGGCTGGGCTGGCAGGATTCGAAC
>DDQV01000104.1:0-61246 GCA_002342785.1 Fusobacteriaceae bacterium UBA2433
TATATTGACATAAGACCAATCATCGAATAATAATTTAGGATTGTTACCTAAAATATTTAATACACTATTTCTATAATTAAAAATAAGAGCTAATCTTTCATTAACTTCTTCTTTTTTGAAAAGCTCAGAAAGATATTTTTCAATGTTATCAGTGAAAAAATTTCTTGCGATTATATCAGAAATAAATTCCGTTGTTATATTCCAAAGTGAACCAGGAATATTATCTGTTTCATCAAAATTTGATGAATAAAAATTGTATTCATAAGAATTTTCATCGTATACAAAATATGTATTAGTGTTACTCTTATTAAGATTTATTATTATATTTTCTCTATGCGAATAGATTTTTGATAAAGATGTTCCTAAAAATCCTTCAACAAATGCAAGTAACGTTTCTGCTATTAATAATAAATCAGTGTTTTTAGAAAATTTAATTTCAAACTTACATCCTAAAAGATTAGAGTATAATGTTATCTTTTCTTCTGACATAAAATTAGTGTCATATAATATTTGCTCTACGAATGGTTGATTAGATAGAATCTCAAAATATTTATTAAGCTCATCTTCATTAGAAATATCTTCATATGTATTTAAAACCTTTTCAATGTAGCCTTGTTTATATAATATAGTATTTTGAGATAACCATAGTTCTTGTTTTTCTAATATTTCTGGTAAGTATTGTAATTTATCATCAGAAGTATTTTGTGTATGCATTAGCCTTGTTGAAAGTGTCCCATCACAGAGGCAACTAAATGGAATTTCTTCCTCGCTCTCATCGATATTCAAAATTCTATTAAAAATTAGAAATGTTTCATGCCAAGTTAAAATTTGGGGAATCCTTCCTATTAAAAGTTCATTAATTAGTATATTTTTTATAGTAAAATATGTTTCTTTTGAAACAGTACCTTTTTCGTTATATAGCTTAAAAGAAAAATGGCAAGCAAGTGTATAGCAATTATTGGAAGCCCATATTAAGCCAAGTTCTTTATATGCCATACCTAAGCCTAACAAATTAAAATACATATCATATTGAGTTTCTTCTTTAGCTAATTTTGCAATCGATTTTCCAAAATAAACAATACTTTCTTTATAATTTTTTGATTCTAATTTTTTAATAGCTCTTCTCGAAAATATTTTTCCAGCCTCTAATTCTGAATTTCTTTTTGATGAGATTAAAGCTAATTTGTCTATCAAATTATCAAAAGCTTCATTGTCAGGAAATAGTTCGCTGAATATTTCAATCAGTTTACTAATCGTTTCAAATGGATAATCTAAATAATTACTGCATTGTTCTATAATTTTAGATAATTCATTAAAAATATTATTTATACCTTGTTTTTCTTGTACTAATTTAAAAATTAATACATTTGTTTTTGCAAATAAAGAAGATGCTGGTCTACTATTATCATTGATTATAGTTTTTAATAGATTATTTATATCTTGTTTTTCTATTTCCATATCAACATTTAAATTCATTGAATCATATTTATTTAAATTTTGTAAATTATATAAACATGTAAATAGAGTGCAGTAATCTTCTATTTCAGGTATATTTGATGTTTTAGAAATAAGAGATTTATAATGTTTAAAATTTTCTATAAATAAAGGGTAATCATCATACCAATTTATATAAGTCCAAGCCTTTTGATAATATACTCTCATTAGTTGTCTTTCGATGTTTATTTTTTGACTAAATTTTAACGCTCTATTAAATCGACCTTCTACTTCATCTCTTGGTCTTTCTAACATTCTTGATAATATAGCACTTTGGAGAGCATCTTCTGCTAACTGAAAATCATATTCTGAATATCTATTTGGGTTACAAATATTCTTTTCAAGTTCTTCAAGCTGTTTTAATCGATTTGTATCGTTACTTCCTAATTTAATTTTTTCATTTTTAAATGCAGAAGATAGGTTTAAAGAGTCCACGACTAAATTAATCAAATTATTATTATATATTTTTTCTAAAATCCATTCTCCATCAAGAATAACTACATCAATGTTAAATTCTTTAATAAATTCATCTTGGGCATCTTTTTTCTTTTTACTGGAAATTAATTGATTTGACATAAAATAAATACGTGAATATCCACGACCAGTTCCTACGATTTTTTTTATATCGCTTTTAGCTTTTCCTTTCCATGCTTCTTTAGCGCTAATTGCAAAAGCCCAATTTTCTTTTTCCTCCCAACCATTTTCAGGAGTGAACCATCGATCTGATATTTTATTTGATACGGGATATGTTTCTGAGTCTGTTTTACCGTCTCCTCCTCCAGTTGGACCAACTTGAGGTATCAAATTTGGAGAAATCATTTTTTCAGCCAATCGTCTACATAAAGTTTCAAAGCTATCTTGCTTTTGATTTGTAGATATTTTACTCAATTCAAATGATAAATATTCTCTTGGTAATGTTATTTGGTTAATAGACTCTGAATCTGAAAAAAATTCAGGTCTAATTTGTTTGTAAAATTCTGATGGTGTTATTTTTTTATATGACATAATCTTTATTCCCCCTAAAATTTTTCTATATTTCTAACACTTATAGGTTACAGTTAGATGTTACAATGTTTTTTTATAAAACTCAATTAATTTACTCCTATAGAATAAATTGTTGCTATATTTATAAATAAAAAAGGAAAGGTTTAATCCTCTCCTAAAAACAATTCCTTTATCGAACCAGCTCTCCTAAAAATTTTAAACTGAAAAAGTTTCGTTTTATGATGAATCGGATCTATTTTAAATTCCAATCCTTTTCCTTTGATTTTAAGTCCTCTAAACCCAATGATATTTTCTAGAGAAGAAAAAAAGTGATAGAAATCTCTACCACTTTGAATATTCAAAATTATATATAATTATACAGTTTCGATGTTTGAAGCTTGAGGACCTTTATCACCTTGAGTGATTTCGAAAGTTACTTCCGTTATAACAACGTAAACGATATAGGAATTAAGGTTTTATATTTTTGTAAGATGTTTTTAAGTATAACCACAAGGGAAAAAAAAATAAAAGGGCTTAGAAGGGAAATAAGAGCATCAAAAAATTATGGTTCATAGGGTCGTAATATTTTCACCCTAAACATAGGGTTTGAATTTAAAAAAAGTGAAAAAATAGAGTTAACTGTGTTCATTTTGGTTAATCGTCTTTTTGATTAGTTTATATAGTCAAAAAATAAAGACCTCCTAGCTGTAATAGTCACACAGTTAAGAGGTTTTTATTTTTATATTTTATTTTAAGGAAAGAAAGAAATGAAAAAATTACTATTTTCATTTGCTTATAACTATCAGACGTCATGCAGGCAGAAAAAGTTTAAATTTTTATTTGACGCTTTAAGATATAAGAAAACGCCAGAAATTAATATTCATATTTTATATTGTTTATCTTAGTAAAAATGGAGTATTCTTGTATAGAAAGAACAATAAAAATTATGGGGGAGAAATATGAGTTATCACATGCTTAGAATGTTAAATCATGAAAAAGAGGTTTCAAGGAAATTATTTGAGAAAGGTTATATTATTATTGGTTATAGAGATTTTGATAGAGTTGAAAATTGGGATTTTATCAATAAATACAAACAGACTGAGGATAAAAAAAAGTTAGTTGAGGAAATGGTTAAAAAATGCAAATGGGGATCAAAGCCTATGCAAATAGTTGCACATAGAAAAATCAATAAATTCTTTGAATTTAAAATTGGAGATACAGTTCTTGTTCCAGATACAGGATCATTTCATATTGTTGAAATAGTTGATTCAATTCAATCATTTCATTCTTTAAAAGAAGAAATTTTAACTCCTGAAGATTATAATCAAGATATTGGATTTGTATATAAAATAAAAAAGATAAAAAATAATAAATTAGAAAGTGCTGTAAATAGAGAAAAATATGCAGAAGCGCCATTAATTGCAAGGTTAAAAAATCTAAGTGGATTATTAAATATAGATGATTTAAGTTCTTACATAGAGAAGAGTAGAGAATCATTTCTTATAGATAAATCACTAAAAATTGACGAAATTTTGAAAGAAAATTTAAGAGATGAGTTAATAGAGTATCTAGTAAAAAGTCTTTCTCCAACTAAATTTGAAAGATTATTATTGAAAATCATGGAAAAATTAAGAGCCACATGTGATATTCCAAGTAAAAATAACAAAAGTAATGCTATCGAAGAACATGCTGATGTAGATGTGGTTTGTATCTTTGAAAAATTAAAACATATAATATATATACAAGCTAAATTTCATACTGGAAAGAGTAACGATTGGGCTATAGATCAATTAGATGCTTATGATGGAGAAAAAGACTTAGATTCTGACTACACAACTTCTTACTGGGCAGTTACAACAGGAGTCTTCAGTGAAGAAGCCATAGAATCCGCAAAAGCAAAAAATATTAGATTAATCGATAAATATGAATTAGCTTCTCTAATACTAGATATTGGAGTAGAAGGGTTATAAAAGGAGGAATTAAGAATGGAAAAGAATTTAAATTATTCAGACTATATATATATTGGGTTAGAATTACGAACTATAAAAAGAGGTTGCCCTTTTAAAGTTACAAATATTCATGATAAAATAAGAATTGAAAATTCACAAAACAATGAATACATAATCAATCAAAAAAAATTAGAGAATTATATTTTAAATAAAGATTTTAATGATTGCAAAGGTCATAATTCTTATGAACCAAGTATCGCTAAATATATAGTTGAACAATTAGAAGAAAAAAAATCTATAGATGATTTTTTAGAAAAATATGCTTATTCAGAGGTTGATATAGATAATGAAATTTCTCAATTATGTAAATTAAAAAATTATATCGAGCAGTTAATTAAAACTTCTAAAAGAGATCAAAAAGATAGAGATCTATATAATCCAAAGATATAAAAACTAAATATAATAAAAACGGATTTGATATAAATTGGATTCATAAAGATACAGGAACTGGGTACGATAGATATGGCTTTGATCTTTTGCGTAATCATAAGGACACAGAAACTAAGTATAATAAATATGGGTTTCACTATATCGGTTACCATAAAGGTACTGGAACTAAATATAACTCAAGAGGATTTAATATGCTCGGTTATTATAAAGAAACAGGCAAAAAATACAATCCAAAGGGTTTTGATATAAATGAAAAACACAAATCAACAAATACTCGATACAACAATAATGGATTTGATATAAACGGGCAGCATGAAATAACAAATAATTATACAGACCCAGACGGATATGATAAAAACGGATTGAGAAGTTCATTTGACAGTTATGTGATATTATGTCAAGTTATTGGACAATATTTTTTATAGTCAATAGGAAATTTTTAATTTATTTTTGTTTTGCGATAATTCCTAAATTAAATTGACATTATATACAGTGTTGTTTATAATGGTTCTATATAAGAAAATAAAATTTTGGAGGTATTAATGAAATTAAAAGATCTTTTAGAAGAAGCTATAAAACAAACTAAAAATTTGAACTCTGGTGAATTATTTATGGTAAAAGAATTATTTAGAGGAGTAGAATGGAATAGAATTGATAGAGGTTTAAGGATGAATTTAGGAAGAGCATTTTTATTTGAAATAGAAAAAGATTTAACTCTTAATATTGAAAAACTAAAGAAAAATTCTGCGAATCAACAAATCTATATAAAAAAATAATTAAGTCAGGTATTATACGATGGATAAAGATATAGTAATTTTAGAAAATGAAGAAATAAAAAATAATATATATACTATTCGCGACTTACAAGTTATGCTAGACAAAGATTTAGCTGTATTATATGGAGTTGAAACAAAAGTTTTCAATCAGGCTGTCAAAAGAAATATTGATAGATTCCCTAGCAATTTTAGATTTCAGTTGACTGAAGATGAACATGAGGACTTGAGGTCACAGTTTGTGACCTCAAGTCCTCAACATGGAGGTAGAAGATACCTGCCTTATGTTTTTACCGAACAAGGTGTTTCAATGCTTAGTTCAGTTTTAAAGAGTAAAACAGCTATCGAAGTAAATATCAAAATAATCAATAGTTTTGTTAATATGAGAAAATTTATATCACAAAATTCTGATATTTTTAAAAGGCTAGATCTTATGGAAAAAAGACAAATTTCATTTGAAATAAAAACAGAGGATAAATTTGATAACATTTTAAATGCTTTAGAAGATAAGACCCTTAAACCAAAACAAGGAATTTTCTTTGAAGGGCAGATTTTTGATGCCTAGTGAAGAAATAGTCACACCACTATTATTTTTTAAAACATCAATATCAAATACTAAAACTAAGTTAGTACTTGGTTTGATAGATCTAGCTATTGAAGCTATATTTTTACTCAAAACATTAAGAACTTTAACCTTCCCACTAATTATTAAACCGGCTTCTTTTAAAGCATTTATAATCTTTTGCTCTGTTTCTCCTTCTAAAATATACATGTAATTATTCATCAGTCATCAACTCACTAGCATATTCTTCAAGTAAAAAAGTATTGGGAATTGTCCCAAACACATCATTTTCTACAGCATTTTTTAAAGATTGATTATTACGTTTTATTATAGATTCTGGTTTTACTGGTGTAATTTTTTCTGATTTTTTTAAAAAAAGAAATGAATGAATAGGTAAATTCATATCTAATAATTCCATATTGTGAGTTGTAAAAAATAATTGACTCTCTTTTCCTAACATCTCTATCATTAAATTAAAAATAGCAATTTCTACATCACTTTGGATATAAGAAAAATTTTCATCTATATAATGAATTCCTTCTCTTAAAGCATTTATTGCTGATAGTGACCTAGCTATTGAAATTCCTTCTAAAGTTCCACTAGATAATCTATTTTTATTAACAATTTCTCCATCTTGAATAATAATTTTTTCATCTGAATTTTTAAAAGATATTAAAAATGTATTTTTTGCTTCATTACTTTCCTTTATACTCTCTATAGACGGATCTAAAGTTCTTAAAACAATATCTAATAGTTTATTTGAAATCAAATGTCCTCGAACTAAAGTATCAGGGAAAGTAAAGCCCCAATGAAGGTCTTTAATATTTATCTTTTTCAACCCTTCTAAAATATTTAGATCATTATTTATGTTGAATTCTTCATAAACAATTTCTAATTTTTCTTTACATTTTTCATAATTATCAGTTTTGTTTATTTTACATTTTTTTATAATTAAAGTTTTTAATGCTTTATCAAAAAAAATACATTCTATATTCCATAAATATTTACCTTCAGAAACTAGATCTATTTTAAAAAAAGCTTCTTTTTGATTATTAGCAATTAAGGGAATAACAGAATTTATTACCTTTGTATCTACAAAATTAAAAATACCTTTCATAACTCTTCCTAAAGAAGTTTTTCCTGAAGCATTAGCTCCCATTATTATATTAACTCTTTTAAATCTAAAATTTGGTTTCTCTTCAAGATATTCAAAAGGAATACTAGTATTTACAATTTTTTTAGGATAAGAAAAATTAATTTTAAAATCTTCAAAACCTAAAATATTATCTAACTCAAGATTCATTATTATCATAAGTTACACCTCCATATCATATATATATATATTGTATACGATTAGTTCAAGAAAAGCAAACTAATAATAAATATTTAATATGTTTTTTTATGGGTTTGATGATTATCTGTAAACTTATTTTTTAGCAGGAATATATATAAAAAATAGCTCCCTTCTTGAAATACGACTCGGAAGGAGCCCTAAGGCAAGTAGGAGGCTATAGGGTTCGTTCCATTTTTCGGTTCATTCGTTCCAAATATTTAGAGGATCTTTAATTTCTTTATTATTAATTTATCTAGTTCGGATGAAACTTAGAGGATAAATTAACTATAATCATTCAAGGTTAAACTCTACTTTTTCTTTCATATGTAACATGTGTTACAGAAAATATATTGAAATTTTGGTAGAATATATTTAACTTAAAAAGCCAAAAATAAAATAAAAGAGGTGATCTGTATGTTTTCAAAATTAAAACTTCCAAAGAATAGCAGTAAGATAGGAGAAACTCCTATTATGAATGAAAAAAATGTTTTTCCTGAAATATTAAATAAGCACATGACTCCAAAAGGAAAATGGGCACAAATTGTTGTTATTAAGGGGATCCTTAAGTATGTTCACGACAATGAACCTAAAAAGATATTACAAGCAGACAAGGATCATACAATAGTTATCGAACCTGAAAAATATCATCATGTTATTTTAGACGGCATCGTTGAATTTAAAATAGAGTTTTATAAGATTTCAGAAAATATAGAAAAATTTGATGATAAAGCTTCTAGACCGGGAGAAAATTTCTTATAGAATAGCTCAAATACTATTAGTATATCAACTAAAAAGGAACTTGAAAGAAGTTTAATAATTCTGTTAAAGAAATTATTAAACTTTTTTTTTAAACTTCTAATAAACTCTTGAAAGTACAATAATGACCTATGTTTGTAGAAAAACTAGGAATAAAAACATATTTTGCTAACTCATATCATTTAATAATTTTATTTATTTTGTTTACAATCTATCTCTTTTTATTGGATTTTAGTTTGTTCACACCTTATACCAAAATACCTGATCGATTCAATACTGATAATATCAATGGTTTAAAAGAATTATTTGTTTATTAGTCGCATCTAATCTTATATTTGATCCTATGGCCATTGTAAACATAGGATGGGTATGAGAGCAGTCTACATCAGCAAGAAAAGGGAAATCATACTCTCCTAAAATTTCTAAAAGTACCTCATAGGGCTTTCTGTTGCTACCTTTATCGTCAAATAACTCATGTTTACCCAATATTAGACCACCTATTTTGTTAAAAACTCCATTTATTTTAAGAAAAGAAAAACTTCTTTCAATAGTAGCAATATCTTTTAAAGAATCTTCTATTAATAAAATATCGCCTTTTTTTATCTCAGGCATATACTGGCTACCCCAAATTGTAGTAATGGTATTTAAATTGCCAATTATTAACCTTCCCTCAGCCTCTCCATCTTTTAAAGTGATCCAATTATTTTTATTTTTTACTTTAGATCTAGTTTGATCTTCCCAATTTATATATTCTTCTGTCCAACATTCTGGCATTTTATATTCATAGTCACCATTAATATCTTTTACAAAAATATCTTCAAAATATTTATAAGTCAATTCATTATAGGGTTCAAACTCTCCAAAAGATGCAACAATAGCTGGCCCATAAAATGTTTTTATTCCAGTTTTTGCATATATTCCCATTAATATTGCGGTTACATCAGAATAACCAATTACAATTTTAGGATCTTTTATAAAAGCTTCGTAGTCTATATAAGGCAATAAAGAATTAGAGTTATATCCTCCAATTGTAGACATAATACATCTTACTTCTGGATCTCTTATTAATTCATTTAGTTCCTCGGTTCTTTCTTCGATAGTTCCTGATCTATAAAAATCACTTTTCCCTGTAAGGTTTCCTTCTATTATTTTAAATCCTTTTTTCTCTAAGAACTCTTTTCCTCTATTGTATCTTTTAGGTGTAATTTTTGTTATAGGAGTAGATGGTGAAAAAATTCCAATACCGTCTCCTTTTTTTAATTTAAATTCCATTGTAATCCCCCTAATTGATGATCTTTTATAATTATTATAATAACAATAATAGATTAAATTTTACAACTACTTTTGATTTTTTCTCATTGACAGAATACCCTTGGATTAGATATTCTTTTAAAATGTTAGTTGCCCAGATTCGAAATTGAATTTTTCTATATTCAGATTTTTAAATTCTTCTATTTTAAATAAAAATTGTCTTCCAATATCTTTTCTCATAGTTGGAGATATTTTTTTCCATTTATATCCAATAAAAAGATCTTTAACCATAAAGGTATCCTCAGGAATTAAATTTTTAGTCTCCTCAATAGCAATAGCTACAATTTTATATGTTTTTAAAGCATTCATCTTCTTTACTCCTATTTTTTTTAATTCGATAACAATGTTGTAAACAAATCTATTTATTTTGTAAAGAAAATTTATATATTTTAAATTATATTGGCATTTGTAGTTGTCATTATATTCATAAATAAAAAAGAAGAATTAAAAATATCATGGAAGCGGAAATGGATGAACATTTAGGTTATGAAAAAGGTCAAAGAAGTGTTTTCCCATCAAATACTGCATTACTTAAAGCATTCAAATAGCAACAAAAAAATGGGCATATTCCCTTAGAAATTGGGGCAAAGTTTATGGTAAATTATCAATAATGTATGCAGAGAGAATTCCAGAATAAAATAAAAAAATAAGCCAAGAAGCCTTTCCTTAAAGGCTTGCTTGACATACTTAAATTTTAAAATTATACTTGAATTAATAAAAAACATAAATTTTTATGATACTAAAAATTATCATAGGAACTTTCTTCCTATTTGCAGACTTTTCTGGACACCCTCCAAGAATCATATTTTTTTGTGGTTAATCAATGTTAATTTTATAGTGATTTATATCTAGTATTTCAATAGTTAGATCTCCACCTAAATTTTCTTGAATAGTATTTCCTAAATATTTTAATCCTTCTTTAAATTCTTCAAATCTATCTTCATCGATTAATTCTAGGCATAAAAAAGCATTTGTTGTATTTTCTGTGAGCATAGTACGTACTGATTCACGCCAATTCCAACATCTACAAATAGCTCCCTTGTCATCTTTATAGATAATTTCACCTTGGTATGGCGGTGAAACTTTATCGGAACCAAGTGTTACAAAATCTTCATCTCCTACTGCTCTAGTTAATCTTATATCTCCTGAAAAGGTATCCATATCTTCCCCACCACAAGGGAAAGCATATTTTAATGAAACTGAGTTATATATATCTACCAAAGGATTTATAGTGTTTATATGGTTTTCATTAGAGACTCTTTTTAAGAGTGCCTCAATTGAAGATCTAGCTCCTTTTTTTGTTTTAAATTTTTTAAATGCATCTCTCCAAGATTTAATAACTGTATTTTTGCTAAAATCAGGATTTTGAATGTGATCTAATGCTTTTTTTTCAGCTTTAGAAATGATTTCTTTATATCTATCTGTTTTTTTTATCTTGTTATCGATTCCGTGACATACAATAACACCAATTTTTGCATCTGGGAATAAATTCCAAAACTCCTCTTCAATTATAAACTTTTTCATGTGTCCTCCTAAAATTCTTAATAAAAATTTACATATAAATATTATAAACTATAACGCATGGGATATAGTCAATAAAAAATATTATTTAATAATTTTTGGAGATTATATTTTATCTGATAAGAAGTTATTCTATTGGAATAAAGATCTGGATTACTTCACCTACTCCTTTTTCTAACTGTATTTTTTCTTTATTAGACATCTCTATTGAATCTCCTACTATTTTATATGAATTTTCTTTTATAAAATCTGTTAACTTTGTATAACTTCTTTTTAAACTTTCAAATGAATCTTTATGGGTAATCGTTGCACATTTTTTTTCTTTAATAGTGATTACAATATCATTTTCTACTTCATCTAAAACTACAGAACCAACAAATTTTAAAGGATAAATATTTAATTTTTTTAAGTTTTCACTATCTAAGATAGCGAGATGTTTTTTTTCATCTAACTTGATTGTTTTTTCTATTTGAGAAAGTTCTTTATATGCTTTTTCTACTTGCATATATCTATAGGGAGGAAGGACATCAACAATAATTGCCCTAAAAGATATATTTTCAATAATACTAGGATTTAAACCTTCAGAAGATCTAGCTTTTTTTAGTTCTTCAGATTTTATCTTAATAACTTTTATTGAATTTTTTAATTTTTTAATATTTTCTTCCATTATCTTTATTTTATTATTAAGGAGAGATTGGCTTTGTTCTATATCTTTACAGTTAATATATTCTTTTATTTCGTTTAATGAAAATCCTGAATTTTTTAAGGCTAATATGAATCTTAATATATATATTTGATGTTCAGAATAATATCTATAATTATTTTCTTCATCGATATAAGATGGTTTAAATAGACCTATTTCATCATAATAGATTAATGTTCTTCGAGATATATTAAAAATTTTAGCTATTTCACTTATCTTATAATTTATTCTCATCTTTCTACCTCCAAAGTAGACCTTAACATTATAGTTTATAATAAAATATATATTGATTTATAGCAAGTATTTTTAAAAAAGAAATCATATGAAAAATATTAGATCTTTTAATAGATTTAATAAAAAACTAGATGATATCAATATAGTTAATAAATAGATATATTTTTCTGATAAAAAAATAAAAGAATAAAAATATAAAAAAGAGAATTCAGAAAAAATATAAATTTATGTTATTATACTATTAATAATAGAATTTAGGAGGATTATAGGTGAAAAAAGAAATTGAAGTTGTTGCAGCAATTATAATAGATAATAATAAATTTTTATGTACTCAAAGAAATAAAAATAAATATGAATATATATCATATAAATATGAGTTTCCAGGGGGAAAAGTAGAACCACAAGAAACATTAGAAGATGCTATAATTCGTGAAATTAAAGAAGAATTAGATATTGAGATAAAGGTAAGATCTAAATATTTAACAGTAAGACATGAATATCCTAATTTTATTATTATTATGCATAGTTTTTTATGTGAAATGTTGACTAAAAAAATAGTTTTGAAAGAACATATAGATTTAAAATGGCTTTCTAGTTTAGAACTCCCAAGTTTAGATTGGGCAGAAGCCGATCTACCTATAGTTGAAAAGTTAAATGGTGAGATATATGGTTAATATTTCTAGTCAAGAAGAAAAATCACTAGAATATAGACTAATAACAAATTCATTTAATCATAATTTTTATTATGAATTAAAGGATTCTTTATTAACGTGTAAAAGTTTTGATCTAAGTATAGCATTTATAACATATAGTGGCTTACAATTAATTTTAGACGTGTTAAAAGAATTAGAACAAAAAGGAATAAAGGGTAGAATTTTAACATCTAATTATTTGAATTTTACTGATCCTAAAGCACTTAGAAAATTGAAAGAATTCTCAAATATTGAAACTAAAATATATTTAACAGATAAAAAAGGATTTCATACAAAGGGGTATATTTTTGAATATAGAGATTATTATAGATTGATAGTAGGATCTTCAAATCTAACACAAAGTGCTTTAAAGCATAATATCGAATGGAATTTAACTGTAAATTCAAAAGAGATGGTATTTAATAAAAATTTATTTAAAGAATACAATAATACTTGGGATGAAAGTTATTCATTGGACGAAGATTTATTATTAACCTATGAAAAAGCTAAAATAAAACATGATGAAGCACATAAGAGAGTAAATAATTTAAACTTATTTAAAGATATAGAAAAAATAAAACCTAACTATATGCAAGATAAAGCTTTAAAATCATTAAAAAGTTTTAGAAAAAATGGTGAGAATAAAGCTTTAGTAATAGCTTCTACTGGAAGTGGAAAAACTTATATGGCTGCATTTGATGTAGAAGAATTTAAAGGAAAATCTTTTTTGTTTTTAGTTCATAGAGAGGAAATATTACATAGTGCCAAAGAAACTTTTATAAATCTAGGATTGGTAAAGGAAGAAGACACTTCTATTTTTACAGGAAATAGAAAAGAGTATACTGATTATATGTTTTCTACAGTTCAAACTATGTCAAAACGTTGTGAAGATTTTGAAAAAGATGATTTTGATTATATTATAATAGATGAAGCACATCATGTAACTTCAAAAAGTTATCAAACTATAGTTCAACATTTTAAACCTAAATTTTTACTTGGTATGACTGCCACTCCTGAAAGAAGTGATGGTGGCGATATCTTTGATGTCTTTGATGATAATATAGCTTTAGATCTAAGACTAAGGGATGCTCTAGCTCATGATCTTGTAGCGCCATTTCATTATTTTGGTATAGATGATATTACTGTAGATTATGGTAGTGTGAGTTTAGATAAAATATCAGAGATGAGTAAACTACTTAAGATCAATAAAAGAGTTGAATTTATTATAGAAAAATTAAATTTTTATGGTTGGGATGGAGAAAAATTAAAAGGTTTAGGTTTTTGTATCGATATAAATCATGCATTATATATGGCTGAAGAATTTAATAAAAGAGGAATATTTTCGGTAGCTCTTACAGGAAAAAATAAATCAGATAAAAGACGTGATTTTATTAAAAGATTGCAAGATGAAAGTGATCCTTTAAAAATGATATTTACTGTGGATATATTTAATGAAGGAATTGATATTCCAGATGTAAATGTAGTTTTAATGCTAAGACCAACAAATTCACCTATAATTTTTGTACAACAATTAGGAAGAGGATTACGAAGAACAAAGGAAAAAGAATATTTGACTGTTTTAGATTTCATAGGAAATCATAATAGAGCTTTTTTAATTTCATTAGCTTTAAGTGGAAGTAGATATTATGACAAAGATAGCTTAAAAGTAAGTCTTGCAAGAGATTTCATAGAGATCCCTGGATGTACCCATATTCAAATGGATAGAATCTCTAAAGAAAGGATTTTAAATCAATTAGAAAATGAAAATTTTAATGCCTTAAAATATTTAAAGGAAGAATATAGAGAATTTAAAATGTTAATAGGAAACAAAATACCATTATTTTTAGATTATCTTAGATATGATGGTGCTCCAAGTCCAATTAAATTTTTTCAGAATTCAATTAAAAATTATCTAGAATTTTTGTTGAAAGTAGATGAAAGTTTTAAATTAGATATGGATCCTATGTTCACTAGTTATTATACTCAGTTAACGAAGATGTTGCCGATTAAAAGACCTTTTGAGTTTATAATTATTAAAAATTTAGTAAAGAATAAACAAATGAGTATAGATGATATATTTACAAGTATAGGAAAAATATTAGATGATTGGGATGAAGATACAGTCTTACATACAATAGAGACTTTAAATTTAGAATATGCAGATAGAAGTGAGAAAAAATCTAACTATAATTTTTTTGAATATGATAATATAGATCAAATTATAAATATAGATCAAAATTTTTTAAAGAGTTATCATAAATACAAAGAATATTATTTAGATTTATTAAATTATGGGTTACTTTCATACCAAGAAAAATATGGGAGAAAAAATTATGGAGTTCCATTTTTTAAATTATATAGTCAATATAGTATGAGAGATGCAGCGTTATTATCTAATTATAAAAAAATACATTCTTCTTTTAGAGGATTAGGATTAATTGCTAATGGAAAAGAATATTTTTTGTTTGTTGATCTACATAAAGAAAATGATATTAAAGAAAGTATAAATTATGATGATAAATTTTTAGATACTGAATATTTTCAATGGCAAACTCCAAATTCAACTAGTCAAGCAAGTGAACGAGGAAAAAATATTATATATAATAAATCTCGCGGCATAAACCTTCATTTATTTGTTAGAAAATATAAAAAAATAGATAATGTTACTCAAAACTATATCTATTTAGGAAAGGGAAATAGTGTTGAATTTAAGGGAGAAAAACCTATAACTGTAAAAATAAAATTAGAAAATGAGATACCAAATGATTTATTCATGGAATTTATCTATAAAATCTAATGTATTAGTCAAAACAGCAAAAAATCCTATAAATAGGTCTAATATGAATATCTTCAAAAGAGGTATAAATATTGACTCTCTTATTTAGTATTTAAGGTGCCTTGAAAATATTTCCCTTGTATTTATATGGATGAAGGGCTGAAATTTGCTCTATTAAAGGCTTCTATATACTGGTATTATTGGGGTTGATAAGAAATGAAAATAAAAAATTATTGTGAATGTTTATGGAGTTTAAAATCTTTTTAAAGACTAAAATTTTAATACTTTTTATTTTAATATACTATTAAAAAAGGACTATATATTTGATTATATAGTCCTTTTTTCTTGTTTTACTTGTTAAAACACTGATATTTTCCTTTGCAATCGTAGGGGATTTTTACTTTACTATAAACAAAAAGAGTTATTTAGTAATTCTTAAAATGTAAAAACGGAACATAAATTTCATCTGGTGAGAGTCCACCATGAAAATACATTTCACCATCCATATCTTAAAAAAATACATCTTCTTTTGCTATAACAAAATTTTTATCTATTTGATATTTATTTTTTTCAATAATATATCCATATTCAGATAATAAACCTGAATATTTTTTTAAATCCATATCCGATACTTCTAAAATTTTATATTGTTTTGATTTAGATATAGAATTAATAATTTTATTATCTATTTTATTATACTTTCTGTACCTTTTAATAGAACCATGGTCAGTAACTATATAAAAACTTAATTTATTTTCTATATTCAACTTATCCTTGATCATTTTGGTAATTTCTTTAAATTCTTGCTCAATTTTTTCTTTTCTTCCTCTTTTGTAATTTTAGACTTCATCATTTTTTTTTAAAATGTATTTGAAAAAAATCCATTATTTATATATAATATTTTATATTACTCCTTATTTATTTTATAACTCAATATTTTGTTGAGCTTCTTCTACCATTTTCTTTTCCAATAAGTATTTACTACTCTACCTTCACACTTTAATTTTTTTTCATTTAATACAATAATATCTGAAATATTTTGGTTAAAAGACACTAAGTGTATTAAGTTTTGATTATCAATTTCTAATTGTTTTATATATGTTTCATCGTTATAGGTAAATACGCAGACTTTTCCAATTAATTCTTCTATACCTTGGCATATCACAGGATCTAATAGTGCAACTGACCCGCAGGGGATAGTTTTATTTCCTACACCTGACATTGAATCATCTTCTATCTTAATTGTAAATCTTCCTTTTTTATAATCTTCATCTGGGATTTCAAACTCTTCATTTACTTCCTCATTTAAGTTTAAATATCCTGAACCATTACTTGCTTTTCCATACATAGGAACTTTTCTTGTTTCAATTTTTCTTGCATTTGGAATTGTCTCTATAGGTTCATCTTTTTCTAGATAATCAACTATTATATATAATTCTTTATAGTCAATTTTTAGAGCATAAGCTAATTTTTTTAATTGGTATGGATTAATTCTTTTATTACTACCACTTAAAATTTTAGTTAAAACTCCAGGATTAACTTCTGATTTTATGGAAAGCTGATTAAATCCTAATTTTCTTTTTTCTTTCAATTCTTTTAAATATTTAGCTAATTTTATTCTTAAATTTTTTGGAACTTCTGTTGTATTTTTTGACATAAAAACCTCCTTGATATTAAAATATTACACTATTTTAATCAACTTGTTGATTATTAAATGAAAAACCACTTTACAAGTTGAATATTATAGTTTATAATCAATATATAAAGTAGTTAGTTATAAAACTAATTAACATATAAATCAATTTACAAAACGTGAAAGGTTTTTAATAGGTTCCATCTTGAGGTTGAATTAATTTTTTTCCTTTGAAGTTTATATACTAATACTTATAGGAGGTGAAAATCTATGGAAAAATATAACAAAGCTTTTAAATTTAGAATATTACCAACTAAAGAACAAGAGATATTAATTAACAAAACTTTTGGTTGTACAAGATTAATATATAATATGTTTCTTGAGAAGAGAATTAAAATATATGAGAATGAAAAAAAATCTACATCATACAATACCCAAACTAAAGAATTGACTTCATTAAAGAAAGAGTTAGAATTCTTAAAAGAAGTAGATAGTATGTCTCTACAAATAACACTCAAGAATTTAGATAAAGCTTTTCAAGGTTTCTTTAAAAAAATAACTAAATTTCCTAAATTTAAATCTAAAAGAAATACTAGAAAATCTTATTCAACTAACAATGTAAATAATTCTATTAGAGTTGAAGAAGGAAAACTTAAATTTCCTAAACTTAAGATCCTTAAAGTGAAATTCCATAGATTAATACCTACTACTCATAAGATTAAATCAGCTACTATAAGTTGTGAACCTAATGGTGCTTACTTTGTTAGCATCCTAACAGAGTTCTATCAAGAGATTAAACCTATTCCTAGTAAAAATAATATTGTTGGACTTGATTATTCGTCAAAAGAATTATTTGTTTCCTCTGAAAACCAAAGAGGTCATTCACCTAAATTTTATAGTCAATATCAAGATAAACTAGCTAAAGAACAACGTATATTAGCTAGAAGAACTAAAGGTTCTAATAATTGGTATAAACAAAAATTAAAAGTAAGTAGATTACATTCAAAAATTAAAAACTCAAGAGCCGATTATCTACATAAATTATCTAAGGAACTTATAGATAAATATAACTCAATTTGTATTGAAAATTTAGATCTTAAATCAATGAAGATAAAAAACTTAGCGAAACATACCTTTGACAATGCATGGGGTATGTTTGTTCTAATGCTTGAATACAAAGCTAAATTTGCAGGAAAACAAGTTGTAAAGATAGATAAGTACTTCCCATCTTCTAAAACTTGTTCATCTTGCGGTTCAGTAAAATCAATTCTCGAATTAAATGAAAGAATCTACAATTGTAATTGTGGACTTTCAATAGATAGAGATCTTAATGCTAGTTACAATATCCTTGCAGAAGGAAAAAAACTATTAGCTTACTAAAATATATCAGGGTAGGGCTTACCCGTTGAGCTTGGTAAATATGAGTTAGTTCTTAATAACTCACTTCCCAAGAAGCCCCTTCTTCGAGCTGTTTTCATAGGCTAGATGGGGGAGTATGCCACTTTAAATATGTGGGGTTAATCTGTGTAGAAGATCTAATTATAGCTGTTTTACCCAAATATTTAGAAGGAACAACTCATAAAGATAATGAAATAAATAAAAAAAATCTTACTCTAACAATGAAATCCCTAAAAAAATATAATAGAGTATCTATTGATGAACAATTGGAAACCTTGGGGAAACAAGAAGAAAAATATAAGTTTAATAATATGTTTGCAATTATAGATTTCTTATTTAAAGATTATGTTGAGTATAATCTTTATGAAAATTATATAGAGAAATATGAGTTGAATGGTGAAGGTGAAATTAACTGGGAATATACCATTGAAAGTGAAACTGCATATCTAAGTAATAAAAGACCGATATATTTAAATTGTTGGACAAATGATAGTGAATCTAATGATGGAGATTTTATACGGAGTTTGCATAAACATATTTTAAATCTTTGTGTAAAAAGAATAATAGATTCAGAAATTCAACAGATTACTGAAATTTTAGAAGTTCCAGAAGTTTCTTTCACAGTAGAAGAAGAAAGTTTAGGAGAATTAGAATACCAAGTAAAGATGATAGATAACGAATTAAAAATACAATATGGCGAAAGAAAAATAAGATTGTTGAAGGCAATGAAATTATTTTTAAATAATCATAATTATGAAGCAGATGAAAATATACTGCTCTTGGGAACAACTACTTTTCATACTATCTGGGAAAAAGCGTGTGGAGATGTATTAGGTAATGAATATAATGATCATAGTCAGCATCATAAAATTATTTCTGAAAAAACCAAAGCTCATTGGAAAGATTTAAAAGATCATAAAAGTTCTGCCATGAGACCTGATATTGTATATAAAACTAAAGATATTTTCTATATAGTAGATGCCAAATATTATACAGAAAAAGGGATTAAAGATTTAGGAGTTCAAGATATAGCTAAACAATATATGTATCACCAAGCTTTAGAAAATAAAGATGAGAAGAAAGAGTATAGAAATATTTTCATCTCTCCGGGAAATAAAGACAAAAGATTCTCTGAAATAACAATGCCTTTATTTGGAAATAAAATAATATATTCTGTTATAGTAAAGGGGAATGAACTTTTACAAAAGTATGTAGATGGAAAGAGAGAGAAGGAAGAGTATTTGTTAAAATTATGCAATGAAAACACCATAATATATTAGCCAAAACAACCAAAAACCCTATAAATAGGTTTAATATGAATATCTCTAAAAGGGGTGTAAATATTGACTCTCTTATTTAGCATCTAAGGTGCCTTGAAAAAAGTTCCCTTGTATTTATATGGATGAAGGGTTGAAAATTGCTCTATTAAAGGCTTCTATATACTGGTATTATTGGGGTTGAGAGGATATGTATTCATAGATCTAATGTGTACTATTTTAAAACTAAAAACAAGTTCAAAAAGTGTTGAAAATACACTTTTTGTTATAAAAATAAACTGTAAATGGAGTTATATATTTAGTTATATAGCTTTTTTTTCTTGTTTTTTTAGGCATTTTATTCTTTTATAGACTAAAAAATAAAATTATAATTATTGTGAAAAAATTAGAAATGAGTTAGTATATTACAGTAAAAGAATTAATTATTATTTTAAGAAAAAGAGAAACAAAGGGGAGAGTAAAGATGAAAAAAAAATTAATATTGGCATTAATTTTAATGTCAGCAGTTACAGTAAGTGGAGAGGATGAATTTTTGGAGGATAGTTCTATTCCTTCTATGACTCTAAATGAAACTGTTGTTACTGGGGAAAAGTTTGGTACAACTGTAAGAAATACAACAAAGGGAATCACTGTACTTACTTCAAAAGATATTAAAAAATCTGGAGCAAAAGATGTAAGTGATGTTTTAAGATCTGTTCCTGGTATAAAATCAGAGAGGGGAAGTAATGGAGAGGGACAATTAAACTATAGAGGTCAAGGAAGTATGCTTCCTATGTCTTATACAAAAACTGTTATTTTTGTAGATGGAATTAAATTAAATACCATGGATAGTAAGGTTGAATTAAATTCAATCTCTCTTGGGAATATAGAAAAAATAGAGGTAATACCTGGAGGAAGTGTAATAGCAGGAAGTGTAGCAGGGGGAGTTATAAATATAATTACAAAAAATGATTATAAGATGGATTCTTTTAATCAAATTAGAAGTGAATATGGTTCTTATAATTCTTATAAAACAGGAGTTAGTGCAGGAGTTAATATAAGTGAAAATTTGCTTCTACAAGGGAATTATGATACTTATAACAGTGATGGATATAGAGAAGATGGAGATGTTGATAAACAAAGTGGTGGAATACAACTAAAAACAAAATTAAATGAAACAGATTATCTGTCTTTTAAATATGATCACTCCTACAAAAAATATAATTTTGCTGGAAGTTTATCAAAAGATCAAGTAAACGAAGATAGAACTCAGCTAAAATCTGATAGTTATAAGTCTGACTATTATGATTCTAAACAAAATACATATACAGTAACATACAACAATATATTAAATAATAAATTGTCACTTATGACAGATATTTATTTTAAACAATATGAAACTTATTCTTTAACATCAGGGGGAACTAGTATAACTAAAAAAGATTTTGATACTTATGGGATCTCTCCTAGATTAGAATATAAATATTTAAATAATGCTCGTTTAGTATTAGGATATGATGGTTATAAAACTGAAGGTGATTATTATTCAAACAATTCTGGAAAAAAAGAGTGGGAGGAAGAAAGTCACGGAGCCTTCGTTACTAATAGATTTAAAAAAGGAAAGTTTGAATTTGTACAAGGATTTAGAAGACAATGGGATAATATATCTTATACTTATATAGATAATGAAGATAAGAACTATGATAAAGATTTTAATAGTGACGCCTTAGAACTTGGTGCAAATTATTATTATTCCGATACAGGAAGCTTATTTTTAAATTTTAACACAAACTTCTTAGTTCCTAGCACAACTTATTTAAAAGATGCAGATAATGCAGATAATGTAGATGATCAAACGTCTAAAACTTTAGAATTAGGAGTAAAAGAGTATATAAAAAATACATTTGTATCTATGTCTATCTATCAAACCCTTACAGAAGATGAGATATATTATGATTCTGTAGAAACAGGTTCTAATAAAACCTATAAAAATATCGATGGAGAGACAAAAAGACAAGGAGTAGAACTAAGTCTTGAACATAGATTTGGAAAACTTACAATAAAAGAAACATATTCTAGGATCGATCCAAAAATATCAGATGGAAGTTATAAGGGAAGTCAAGTACCAGGAGCTTCAAAAAATCTTTTTAATCTAAATACATCTTACGATCTTACTTCTAAATTTACCCTTGCTATGAACAACTATTATGTAGGAAGTTATTATGCAAAATCTGATTTAGAAAATGATGGAGAAAAAGTTGATAATTATTGGGTGACAGATATTGTAGCTTTTTATGATTTTCAAAATAATTTAAAAATCGAGGGTGGAGTAAGAAATCTATGTAATGAAAAATTTTATGATTCTGTTACTTATTATAATAAAACAGATTCATTTAGTTACTATCCTGCTGAAGAAAGAACCTACTATATAGGATTTAATTATACATTTTAATTTAAAATTTAACAGACTTTTAGAATATATTTTCTAGAAGTTTTTTTTTAATATATTCTAAAACACTTATTTTATAAAGAAAAAATTAAATCGAAAAGTATAAAAAAAAAACTTTCTGTTTTAAAATAAAACTTAAAATAGGATTATTTGTCTTGTGAAAAAGTTAAAAATAGGTTATCATAGTTATAGTGAGTTTATTTTTTTATGACACTTTAAAAAAGAACTTTCTTATACATGTTAATTATAAAATTAAAATAATATTTATTGAGACTATTTAATTATATAAGGAGGAAACATGGGATTAAGTTGGATCGATCGTCAAGAAATTATTCAAAGTATTGAATATGAAATAGTTAATTTAGAAAAATATGAGGAATATCGAAAAAATGATAAGGAAAAAGGATTTATTGATGAAGTATCGAATCCAATCATTAATATGACAAGAAAACTTTTTTTTTATAATCTACATGAATATTCAAAAAATCTTGAAGAAGAATTTCAAATTCGAGAAGTTGAGGTTGTAAAAAAAGAGATTAAAAAAGAATTACTTTTATTTATAAAGCGAAAAAAATGGATAAAGATAGATAGAATAAAGAAATAAGAAGAGAAAAAATAATAAAAATTTAAGGTTTGACTAGTTCAATTAAAAGGGAAGTTGGGTAAAAACCCACGCTGTCCCGCAACTGTGAAGCAGACGAAAGCCATAAACCACTGAAATTTTAATTTCGGGAAGGTAGGTGAGTAGAATGAAGCTAAGCCAGGAGACCTGCCTTAAATTTATCAGTTACCATCTTGCGAGGACGAGAGGGGTAGCTTTTTAAATTGAAATTTAATGAGCTTTCCCCTTTAAAATAAAATAAAAAGGAGAGTAAAGATGAAAAAAAAATTAATATTGGCATTAATTTTAATGTCAGCAGTTACAGCAAATGGAGAGGATGAATTTTTTGAAGACAGTTCTATTTCTTCTATGATTCTAAATGAAACTGTTATCACTGGGGAAAAATTTAAAACAACATTGAGAAATACTACAAAGGGGATTACCGTACTTACTTCAAAGGATATTAAAAAATCTGGAGCAAAAGATGTCAGTGATGCTTTAAGAATGGTTCCAGGTATAAAATCAGAGAGGGGAACCAATGGAGATGGACAATTAAATTATAGAGGTCAAGGAAGTATGCTTCCTATGGCTTATACAAAAACTGTTATTTTTGTAGATGGAATAAAATTAAATACTATGGATAGTAATGTTGAATTAAATTCAATTGCTATTGAAAATGTAGAAAAGATAGAAGTAATACCTGGAGGAAGTGTAATAGCAGGAAGTGTAGCAGGGGGAGTAATAAATATAATCACAAAAAATGATTATAAGATGGATCCTTTTAATCAAATTAGAAGTGAATATGGTTCTTATAATTCTTATAAAACAGGAGTTAGTGCAGGAATTAATATAAGTAAAAACTGGTTATTACAGGGAAACTACGACACCTATAATAGTGATGGATATAGAGATGATAGAGATACTGAAAAGCAAAGTGGTGGAATACAATTAAAAAGAAAATTAAATGAAACAGATTATCTATCTTTTAAATACGATCACTCATACAAAAAATTTGATTCTGCTGGAAGTTTATCAAAAGCTCAAGTTAATGAAGATAGAACACAACTAAAATCTGATAGTTATAAGCCTAATTATTATGAATCTAAACAAAATACATATATAACAACATATAATAAAGAAGTGAATGAGAAGCTATCATTTATGACAGATCTTTATTTTAAACAATATGAAACTTATTCTTTAACCTCAGCTGGATCAGGGGTAACAGAAAAAGATTTTGATACTTATGGTATCTCTCCTAGATTGGAATATAAATATTTAGATAATGCTCGTTTAGTATTAGGATATGATGGTTATAAAACTGAGGGAGATTATTATTCAAACAATTCTAGAAAAAAAGAGTGGGAGGAAGAAAGTCACGCTACCTTTTTTACCAATAGATTTAAGGCAGGAAAGTTTGAATTTATACAAGGATTTAGAAAACAATGGGATAAGGTATCTTATACTTATATAGATAATAAAGGAGATGACTATGATAAAGATTTTAATAATGATGCTTTAGAACTTGGTGCAAATTATTATTATTCTGACACAGGAAGCTTATTTTTAAATTTTAACACAAACTTTTTAGCTCCTAGTACAACTTATTTAAAAGATGCAGACAATGCAGATAATGTTGTAGATCAAACATCTAAAACTTTAGAATTAGGAATAAAAGAATATATAGGAAATACATTTATATCTATGGCTATCTATCAAACTTTTACAGAAGATGAGATATATTATGATTCTGCTGAAACAGGTATTAATAGAACCTATAAAAATATCGATGGTGAGACAAAGAGACAAGGATTAGAACTAAGTCTTGAGCATAACTTTAAAAAACTTACAATAAGAGAAACTTATTCTAGGATTAATCCAAAAATATCAGATGGGGCCTATGAAGGAAATAATATCCCAGGAGCTTCAAAAAATCTTTTTAATCTAAATATATCTTATGATTTTACATCAAAGTTTAGTCTTGCTATGAACAACTATTATGTAGGAAGTTACTATGCAAAGGGAGATTTGGAAAATACTGGAGAAAAAGTTGATAATTATTGGGTAACAGATCTTATGGCTTTTTATGATTTTAAAAATAATTTAAAACTTGAAGGAGGAATAAGAAATTTATGTAATGAAAAATTCTATGATTCTGTTTCTTACTCTAATACAACAGGTTCACTTAGTTATTATCCTGCTGAGGAAAGAACTTATTATATAGGATTCAATTATACTTTTTAGTTTAGTTAAGTTGAAAAAATAATAGCAATAATGTATAATATTGATATTCTTAGATTTTACTAAAAAATCAGTTATTTATTGTTTTTATTATTTGGAGGAGTATTATGAAAAAAATATTTTTATTATTAGTATTGTCTGTTTTATTTGTTAGTTGTAAAACTATGGATATAGATCAGGTTTCAGCACTAAATAAAGTTGCTATTATTGGGATATCTGTATCAGATATCGATGATTCACAAATTTCTCAAAAAGGAAATATTGTAACAGATATGCTTAAAAAAAGTGCTACAGCTATGACTTCAGACGAGGATATTTGGGATGGAAACAGCTATACTAAGGTGGTCCATGATTCTATCTTTAGACAAAAACTTCCCTATAGACTTGCAAGAGAAAAAAGTGTCTTAAATTCTAAAGCATATAGATCTATAAAGTCTATTACTTCTAAAGAAGACAGTGGAATGTTTGCAATGACAGATCTACATAACTATCCAGGTTACAAGGTAATTTTAAATGATAACATAATGGCTAATAGTTCAGTCCAAGCTTCAAATATTGCTAAGGAGTTAAATTTAGATGGAACACTTGATATAAAAGTTTCACCTATGTTAGTTGCACATTCTAGAGGTTTTGTTGAAAATGTAGTATCTATAGTTTCACCTGTAGATTTAGAAAGTATCTATGTAGCTGCAAATATTCAATTTGATCTTTATAATAAGGAAGGAAAAAAGATTTCTACATATACAGCAAATGGAGTTAGTAAAACAGAATTAAAAGCTATTAGTGGAATATATAATGCTAAAGATGTAAAATCTAGATTACTTGATTCTATAAACATTGCATTTATTGATTATATGAATTTTTATAAAGAAAAAGGTATTATGAACTAAATCAAAAAGGCTTTTAGAAAAAATATTCTAAAAGCTTTTTTTTATTTTTTTATTTTTTTTTATTAAATTACTACAACTTGATTTCTACCATTTTTTTTGGCCATATACATATTTGAATCAGCTCTTTTCATCAAAGTATCTATATCTTCCCCATCTCTATAAAGGGTAGCACCAAAACTTGCTGTAACTTTTATATCTACACCTTCTATGGCTATATTTCCACAACTTTTTCTAAGTTTTTCAGAGATATCAAATAAATAATTTTCTTTTGGTGTACATTGTACAACAATACAAAATTCCTCTCCTCCTATCCTTGCAAGGACATCTTCTTGTCTAATATTTTGACCTAGCATCTCAGTAAATTTTATTAAAACTACATCACCTATATCATGTCCATATGTATCATTAAATTTTTTAAAAAAATCTATATCTGTAAAGATAACACCGATACTCATAGATGGCTCTCTTTTTTTAAAAGAGATCATCTCCTTTAAACGTTCAAAGAAATATTTTCTATTTGCAACTCCAGTTAAAAAATCAGTGTTTATAAGTTTTGTTATCTTTTCATTAGCATTTTTTAATTGGTTATTTTTTTTTGTTAACTCTCTTGCAAGAGTTGACATCTCGCTATTCATTTTTGACATCTCTCTTATTATTTTAGATTCATCTATCAAAAAATTTCTAAATATTATAATTACTTCATCTTCATTTTCTATAAGTGACCCTTGTAGATGTGTTGTAGAATTTGATTTTGATCTGTATATACAGTTTATTTCTTTAATACTATGGTTCTCATCAAACATTTTTTCTGAAGTTATATTTATCTTTCCAACTATCTCTTCGAATAATTTATTTGAGAGATCTTCTGGAGAACCTAATAGTTCTTCAAAGGCATTATTATATTCATTTATCTTTAGTTCCTTTGTCAAAGTAATAAATGGCATATTTGTTTTATTAATTAGATATTCTAATAATATTTCATTATTATTTAAATTTAGATTCATTTTCCTCCTTCCACCACAATTTTGCTGTTTGTAATGTTTCATAGATAGTTAGAGAGATCTTATCTGCACCAATTTGTTCTTTCTCATCTATTCCAAATGTAAATGCATTTCCCCCTACTAAAATTTTTATGTTTTCAAGATTTGGATCGGATCTTATTTGTGCAATAAGATTTTTTGTATTATCTATATTAAGAACTAGAGTAACAGATATACCTATAAAAGTAGGTTTTACTTCTTTTATTATCTCAATTAATTCATCATTAGGTACATTGGCTCCAACAAATTTTACATCCCAACCATCTAGTTCTAAGACATCAGATACCATTAGTGCTCCTAATTCGTGATGTTGGCTGACGGAAGCAGTTATTATAGCTTTTCCCTTGGTATTTTCAATCAAAACAAAATTTGAATATAGATATGACATAACTTTCATTACAACAGAGGAAGCTAAGTGTTCTTGAGAGACAGAGATAAGACCTTTTTCCCATAATAAACCTACTTCATACATGGAATAAGTTACTATCCTGTCATAGAAATTTTCTAAAGATTCTTTATCTGTTACAATAGTTTTTGAAAATTCCAAGGCTTCAGAGGAACTTCCTTTGATTAATAGATTAAAAAACTTATTTTTCTTAGTTTCCCAATCAGGTCCAAAAGGATATTTTAATGGATCTATATTTTTATTATTTTCCTCTTTTATAGAATCTAATATAGAGATCATCCATTCATAAATTTTTATTATCTCAGAAGAAAAATGTGGATCTAATATTTCTTTGATGGCTTTTATCCAAGCTTCTATCTCTAAACGAAAATATTTATCTTTAAATCCCCTTGCACCATAAGCACTCAAAACCCAATTAAGGGTATTCTTAAGAAGATTATAGTCATTTAATTTAAATACACTGATCATAACTTTTGAATGATCGAGATGAATTTCTTCCATTATTGATACTGGATTATTAGCGATTAAATTTTCATCTGAATTTAATTTTTTCATGGTAGAATTTACTTCTTCTAACATAGGAATGATATTGTTTTCATATTCGATAGCAGCAGCATATGAGACCAACTCTCCTTTAGGTATTATATATGAGTTGTTCATGATGGGACCTCCATATTCTATATTTATTATTTATATATTTAATTTTATGAAAATACAAGTTAAATCTAATATACTTAATATCATATTATTTCCTTTATATATTTGCAAGAAATATATTTTATTTATATTTTTTTAAGAATAATTTCTTGACTTTAAAGACGACTGACCATATAATATTTTTAAGTTAGAAATAAAATTAATTAAACTATTATTAAAAAGTAAAAGAGGGGAAAATTTGGATAACAAACACAAGTTTACACACACAGGAGATAATTACAAATTTACACAAAATACTAAATGCGAATATTTTCCATGTCATAAGACAGAAACTCCAGAAGATTTTAATTGTCTTTTTTGTTACTGTCCATTATATATGATGGGAAAAAATTGTGGAGGAAACTTTAGATATACAGCTAAAGGAATCAAAGATTGTAGTCAATGTATAATTCCTCATATAAAAGAGGTAGGATACAAACATGTACAAAGTAAGATGAAAACTGTAATGGAAATAGTTCAAACAGAACATCTAAATGAAACTAAGTAAAAAAATAAAAAAAAATCCACTATTCTAAATAGAGTAGTGGATTTTTTTTATTATACTAATTTTTTATATTCAGCAACTACTTCATTTGCTTCTGCTCTAATTGTGTAATCTTCATCTAAATTTACATATGTTACTTTTCCTTCTTTATCTATAATAAATGTTGCTGGTACTGGTAACTCTTTATCTGTATTTCCTTGAGAACTATCCACATCAATTCCAAATTTTTCATAAAGAGATTGTATTTTTTCAGGTAATCCAAATACTAAGTTTAATTTTTTTGCTAACTTATTATCTATATCACTACAAATAGTTAGATTTAAACTTTCAGGGTCTGTTTTTTCCATTGTAACATCTGGTTTTTCTGGAGAGACAGCAAACATTCTAACATCTTTATTTTCTTCTTTTCCTAATAACTCTGAGTAGTATGCAAGCTCAAGGTTACAATATGGACACCAAGTTCCTCTATAAAAACTAATGATAGCTGGTTTATTATCTAGGGCTTCTGTAAGTGAAACCTCTACTCCTTTATGGTTAAGTAGAGTAGCTTCTGGAAAAATATCTCCTATTTGTAATGTTTGTTCTTTAAAATTAAACGCTTTTAAATCTTCATTTGCTTTTTCCATTATCATTGAGATTTCAGCAGGTCTTGTAACTTTTTTTGAATCATTTAGTTCTTTTAATATTGTATTTAAACTTCTGTTAGTCATAACTTCTTTTTTTAATTCTTGACTCATATATTTATCTCCCTTTAAATTTATTGTTTATACTATATATATATATAATATGACCAGTCGTCTTGAATGTCAAGTTTTATTTTTTATTTTTATAAATCTTCAAAAGATTAAAGATAGTTACTAGAGATATATTGAAATAAATAATTGACTTTAGAATCGACTGGTCATATAATGAAAGTATGAAAACTAAAGAAAAAAACTAAAGAGAAAAAGAAAAAATTCTTTTGAGAATTTAAAATTAGGAGGGAAATATGAGTAAAGAAATAATAATTTATAGTAAAAATAATTGTCCTTATTGTGTCAGGGCAAAGATGCTTTTAGAATCAAAAGGTGTATCTTACACAGAGATAAATGTTCAAGATCATCCTGAGGAAAAAGAAAATATGATTAGAAGATCAAATGGTGGGAAAACTTTTCCTCAAATAATAATTGAAGATCTACATATAGGTGGATGCGATGATCTTTATGAATTAGATAGACTTAAGAAGTTAGATTCTATGTTGGGATTAGATAATAAAAAAATAGAAGTAGAACATCATAATTTAGTTATAGTAGGTTCTGGTCCTGCTGGATATACTGCTGCAATATATGCTGGTCGTGCTAATTTAAAACCAGTTTTATTTACAGGAAATGAAAAGGGTGGACAATTAACGACGACTACTGATATTGAAAATTTTCCTGGATTTCCTGAAGGAATAAATGGTGTTGATCTTATGATGTCTATGGAAGAACAAGCTAAAAAATTTGAAACTAAAATAATATTTGGTGAGATAACAAAAGTAGATCTAAGCAAGAGACCATTTACAATCTATGTTGGAGATAAAGTTTATACTTCAGACGCTCTTATTATAGCTACTGGAGCTACTGCTAGATATCTTGATATTCCTAGTGAAAAAGAATATAAAGGAAGAGGAGTTTCTGCTTGTGCTACTTGTGATGGTTTCTTTTTTAAAGGAAATGATGTTGCAATTGCTGGCGGTGGAGATACTGCCATGGAAGAAGCAAATTATCTAACTAACTTATGTAATAAAGTATATCTAATTCATCGTCGTGATTCTTTTAGAGCTAGTCAAACTATGCAAGACAGAGTAAAAAATAATCCTAAGATTGAAATAATCTATAACAGTGTTGTAGAAGAAATTCTTGGAGATAAAGTGGAAGTAAATAAATTAAAACTTAAAAATACTGTAGATGGATCTATCTCTACAATTGATGTAAAAGCATTATTTGTAGCTATTGGACATAATCCAAATACAAAATTTTTAGATGGACAACTACCTTTAGACAAAAGTGGTTATTTATTAGTTAAAGACAATACATCTGCAACAAGTATTCCAGGAGTATTTGCATGTGGTGATATTATTGATTCTAAATATAGACAAGCTATTACAGCAGCTGGAAGTGGTTGTAAGGCAGCAATTGATGCAGAACATTGGTTGGAAAATAATAAATAAAAAGCAGAAGGAGTAAAAAATGATTTTAGGAATATCAGGAAGTCCAAGACCAAATAGAATTACAGATCATGCAGTGAAGGAAGTTCTTTCAAATTATCAAGGGGAAACAAAATTTATATCCCTTGCTGGAAAAAAATATCTGGCTGTATAGGATGTCTTGGATGTATAGAAGATAATATGTGTGTCGTTAAAGATGATTTTTTAGAGATAGCAAAAGCTATGGTTGAAGCAGATGGAATAGTTATAGGAGTTCCTAATTATTATGATCTACCAAATGCGTTATCACATAGTTTGTTAGAAAGATGTTTTTGTTTTCGTCATAAAAGTAATTTTTTATTGAAAGATAAACCAGTTGTTATTATATCGACTGGTTATTCTAAAGATGAGGAGAATAATCCAGTATTAAAAATAGTTGAACACTTTATAAATTCCAATCATATGGATGTAGTATCGAAATTTTTAGTTGGAGGCTACTCTCAGTGTTATACTTGTAAAGCAGGTCTAACTTGTGTAGATGGAAATATTGTAAAAAAACATGGATTTGTAGATAGGGTAACTCCTGAAATTTTACCGCCAGAGTTTGACAAACAATTAATATCAATAAAAAAATGTCAAGATGCATCAAAAATTTTACAAAAATATCTATCTAAAGAAAAAAAATAATATTAAATAAATTCTATTTTACCCCCTATAATATTTAAATTAAAAATTATAGGGGGTAATTAATTAAAAAAATAAAAGGAGGCAAAAAATGAAAGAAAATCATTTACATATCTTATGGACAGATGATAACCCAATAACAGCAGAACATATGGTGGTGATGTATTCTAAAAATGCAATATTAAAAGATTGGTGGAAAGATGTAACGGTTATTATATGGGGAGCAACATCAAAATTAGTTGCAGAAAATGAAAATGTTCAAAATTTGATAAAAGAATGTGAAGAAGTAGGAGTAAAATTTAGTGCGTGTCTTGCTTGTGCTAATAATTTAGGAACAACAGAAAAACTTACAGAGTTAGGGATAGAATTAAAATTTTGGGGACAACCTCTAACAGAATTAATAAAAAATAAAGAACATCTGTTAACAGTTTAGAAATATTATATTAAATAAAGGATGGTAAAGTAATCTATATATAATTTGATTTTTATTTATTTTTTGTAGTATGATATCTTTTGAGAAGAGAATACTCTATAGGAGGAATAAAGTTGAGAATAATAATAGATGCTGATGCTTGTCCAAAAGGTGTAAAATTAGTATGTGAGGAGTTATCTAAAAAATATAATTTAGAATTGATCATGGTAGTAGATACAGCACATGAACTAAGGGGAAATTTTAAAGTGATCCAAGTAGAAAAAGGAGACGACTCTGTAGATTTAGAAATTATGAAAATTTCTAAAAAAGATGATATAGTAGTTACTCAAGATTATGGATTAGCAACTATTATCCTAGAAAAAACTTATAGTGTGATCCATCCCAATGGATTTATCTACAATAAATTTAATATCGATTCATTGATGTTTTCTAGACATATGAGTGCAAAAATTAGAGCTTCTGGTGGAAGAACCAAGGGCCCTAAAAAAAGAAAGTCTAACAATGATGTAGAATTTAAAGAAACACTTTTAAGTTTACTTGAAAATTTATAAAAAATAAGGGATTATATATTTAAATATATAATCCCTTGTTTTTTATAATTTAGTGTCGCCGCGACTTTTAAATTTTTTTTTAAAATAAAATCAGATAATACTTTGGACTTGTCTTACTTTTAATTCTTTTAAATTTTTTCTTAAAAAATAACCTGTAAATAAAAATACAAGGATATCACTGATAGGCCAGATCAACCATATTCCATCGATACCATAATATCTTGGTAATATTATAAACAATGGAACAAAGAGTACAACTTGTCTTGTTAAATTTAAAACAACAGATTTCATTGCTTGGTTTATAGATTGAAAATAGTTTGCTCCTATTACATAAAAAGCATTAAGTGTTGCAAGAGATAAACATATTTTTAATCCTCTTACTCCAATTCGAAGGATATCTGGATTTCCATCATTAAATAAATTAATTAACATCTCTCCTTTGAAAAATGCAAGGATAGTAATAAAACCAGCAATAAGCATAGACCCAATGAGAGAAATTTTTAATGTTTTAGTAACTCTATCAAATTTTCCAGCACCATAATTATAACCGATAATAGGTTGACTACCTGCTCTAATTCCAGAAATAGTCATAGACATAAACATATATATACTATTTACAATTCCCATTGCTCCCACAGCCATATCTCCACCATATGTAAGAAGAGTTTTATTACAAGCAACTGCAACTAAACTAGTTGTTACTTGTAAAATAAATGGAGATACACCTATCTTAAATATCTCTTTAACAGTTTGAAATTCTAAGATTAGATTTTCTTTTTTTAATTTTATATGACTATTTTTACTATATATAAAATGATAAAAAACAGCTATTGTAACAATCATATTTGCAAATGCCGTGGCTAAGGCTGCACCTTTTATCCCCATGTGTAGAGAAAATATTAATATAGGATCTAAGATAACATTGATTATTGCTCCTGTAATCATATATTTCATAGCTAACTTTGAACTACCTTCAGCTCTCATAAGATTGTTCATTCCCATTGCCATAAAATTAAAAAATACAAGTAAGTTTATTATACTCATATAATCTCTAGCATAAGTTAGAGTCTTTTCTGTAGCTCCAAATAAAAGTAGTAGGTCATCTAAAAATATTTTTCCTAAGATCATGAGTAAGATACTAGAAATAGTAAATAGTGCAACTGTATTTCCTAAAGTTTTATCGGCTTCATCTTTTTTCCCCTCACCAAGTTTGATAGATACAATACTACCACCCCCTTGACCAATAAGCATTCCAATAGCAATATAAAGTGTAAATATAGGAAAGGTGATACTGAGCCCTGTCATTGCATAAGCTCCTATTCCTTTTCCAATAAACATCCTATCTACAATATTATACAAAGCGAAGACAAGACTACCAACTATGGCAGGAATAGAAAATTCTATTAGAAGTTTTGATATTTTTTCCGTTTCCATTCTTTTTAACTTAGACATAATTTATTCCCCCATCTTCTCTAAGTGTATATTTATATTTTTAGACATTTTTTTTATTATATTTCTAAAAAAAGTTAACTCTTCTTGAGAAAAACCTTCAGTTATCACTTCGTTTTCTAGTTTTATAATTCTTTTTATTTCAGGAATTAATTGAATGGCTTTTTCAGTACATAAAAGACAATAAATTCTCTTATCTATTTCATCTTTTTTTTTCTCAATATATCCATTGTTAATTAATTTTTTTATAGCCTTAGCTATAGTAGTTTTATCTACATTTCTTTTTTTGCTTAATCTATCTTGGGAGATCCCTGGATTATTAAAAACTTCATATAATATTTTAAATTGTCCATCTCCTAAAGAATACCCATCTAAATGATAGTTAAAAATTTTTCTGATATCTCTACCTAGTTCGTTTATCTCTTTTCCCAAGGGTTTTTTCACTTTGTTCCTCCTAAAATAGTTGGTTACCCAACTTTAATATTTAAATATATTATCACACTATAGTTGGCAAGTCAACTATATATATTTAAAAGATATTGTAAAAAAAAATTATTATTGTTAGTATATATCTAATTATAAAAAAATTAGGAGGAAAGTAAGATGGAAACCGAAATTGTAAGTTCAAATAAAAACAAGATAAAAGAGATAGTAGATAAAAACTTAATGGTGATTGCAACTTTATTTTTTTCAGGAGCTTTTATAGCAGGTAAATTTTCCATAGTAGAATTTCCAGTATTTTCCCTTACCTTTTTTAGATTTTTAATAGCGGCGACTATATTATTTTTAATTATGTTAAAGAGAGGAGAGGACCTAACTTTAGAAAAATCAGATATTCCTAAGATAATACTTTTATCCCTCCTTGGAATGGTAGGATATCATGTTCTTTTTTTTACAGCATTAAAATATACAAGTAGCGTAAATACATCTCTTATAGCAGCGATGAATCCAATTATAACAACTATTATGGCTTCTTTATTTTTAAAGGAAAAATTTCCTAAAAAAGCCATCGGTGGAATAATAATCTCATTTTTAGGAGTAGCTATGATAGTTACTAACGGTTCTATAGATGTAATTAAAAGTATGAATTTTAATATTGGGGATATATATATGTTATTTGCTATCCTATCATTTTCATTATACTTTATAGTTTTAAAAGGAATTGTAGGACGAATTGTTTCTATAAAACTTACATTTTATGTTTTTTTATTTTGTGTAATCCTTTTGATTCCAATGGTAATATATGAAAATCCAATGAGTTATCTACCTAAGACTACTTTAAAAGGATGGGGAAGTTTAGTATATATGTCGGTATTTGCTTCGGTTATAGCATATTTAATTCAACTAATATCAGTAAAAAGAATAGGTCCTGCAAAGACCTCTTTGTATATAAATTTGGTTCCTTTATTTTCAATGATAATGGCATATTTTATCTTAGGAGAGATTATTACACTACCTAAAATCTTAGCAGGAGCTATGATAATTAGTGGAGTAATCATTACTTTAAAGAGTAAAAAGATAGAAATAAAAAAATAAAGAATAATTTATTTTATATTTTATTTTTATAAAAAAAATAGATTTATTTTATTATCTATATTTAATTGTTTTTTAATCGGTTTTAGGTTATAACTTAATATAAAATTATATATTAAGTTTAATCTAAAGGAGGATATTTTTATGTATGTGTCAGGAGAAAGACCAGGTGTTGGGATTTATATGTGTGTGATGTGTTTTTCAAAACTAGTTATAAAAAGTGATGATGAGATATTACCAGAATGTCCAGATTGTAATATAGGAATCTATGAGAAATTAAAATAATTAATTTTATTTAGAATAAATTATTTGAAAAAATAAAACCTCTTTCAGAGATAGTTGAAGGAGGTTTTTTATTTTATATAGTCTATGATATTTTTTTTTCTGTATATATGTTAATATGTTTATATACTAAATTATAAAAATTTAGATATCAAAAATAAAAAAAAAGGAGAGTTATGATAGGTATTTTATATACTTAATCATACAATAAGATTATGATTTCTGAAAAAATGAAGGAAAAGATGGAAGAAATAATAGATGGATGTTTAGAATGTAAAACTAAACCTTGTATGACAAATTGTATCATGCTAAATGAATTTGGAGAAAATCCAAAATCAATTTTTAAAGAGTGTTTAGAAAAAAATGAGATGCCAGATAGTATGGTATATTCATGTAATATGTGTAATCAATGTACTATTGCTTGCCCTAAAAATTATAGGATTCAAGATATATTTGTAGAAAGTAGAAGATTAAAGATAGAAAAAAATAATGGAAAGTCACCTATGAAGGGACATAGAGCAGTTGAAGCACATCAATATTTAAGCAATACAAATTTATTTAATACTATTAATAAAGCTCCAGATGAGAAAAAAACTAAAAGAATTTTTTTCCCTGGATGTTCCTTGCCCTCTTATAATCCTAAAGCAGTAGGAAATATCTTAGATTTTTTACAAGAAAAATATGATGGAGAGGTAGGATCTATCTTAAAATGTTGTGGAAAGCCAACAAAATCTTTAGGTCAAGATGAAAAATTTAAAGAAAGATATAGATCGGTTCAAAAAGCTATTGATGATACTAAAGCAGATGAAATTATTGTCGCATGTCAATCATGTTATAAAATTTTTAAAGAACATAATCCAAATCAAACAATAAAATCTTTATGGGAGATCTTACCTGAATTAGGATTACCTGAACATGCAAATGGAATAGGAAAAGATTCAGACATAACCTTTGGTATCCACGATTCATGTCCAACTAGATATAACAAGGAGATTCAAAATGGTGTTAGATGGATCTTAGATAAGATGGAATATAAAACTGAGGAGCCTATACATACTAAGGAAAATACAAGGTGTTGTGGATTTGGTGGGATGGTAATGCCAGCTAATCCTAAAGCATTTAAGGCTGTTAGTAGTCAAAGAGTAAAGGAATATAAAACAGATCATATAGTTAGTTATTGTGCTGCATGTAGGGAATCTATGGAAATTGGAGGAAAAGATTCAGTTCATATCTTAGATCTAATATTCGGTGAAAAATATACAGAAGCTTCTGCAATGAAAAGAAATCAAAATCCAAGTGTACAGTGGATAAATAGATTTAAATCTAAAAAAGAATTGAATAAAAGAAAATAATTTAAAATAAAAATCTGTACTTATTTTAGATGAAAAAAAGGAGGACAGGATGAAAAAATTATTTATTGTCATAATGTCTATGTTCATTTTCATTATTGCAACGGCTGCTCCTACAAAGTCTAATTTTGCTTCTTTAAAAGATGTAAAAGACGCAATAAAAAATGATGTATTAATATTAGATACAAGAACTTATCTGGAATCAGATGGATTAATTTATGGTGAAAAAGAACTTTTAAAGGGAAAGATCCCAGGCTCATATAACATTCCATGGGATATAATGTTAAATAAAGATAAAACACTTAAATCTTTTGAAGATATAAAAATAATCTTGAAGAAAGAAGATATTACAGAGGAGACACCTATAATCTTATATTCTAATTTAGGTATAAGATCTGGGGAGATGGCCTTTTTATTAAAAGAAAAGTTAGGATATAAAGATGTTAAAAACTATGATGGATCGTGGAGAGAATGGTCTAACGAAGCTAAACAGGGAAATGTTGAGATTGAAAAAGATAATATATTCAAAGTATTATTTAGTTATCTTACAAAGAGAGAAAAGTTAGAAAGTGTAATTACTTTATTAGGTGTATGGGGACCACTTGCTTTTATATTGATATATATTTTTATAACTGTTACAATGCTACCTGCTTTACCTGTTACTGTAGCTTCTGGAATAATTTTTGGTCCAATAATGGGTGTTATCTATACTTCTATTGGAGCAGGGTTAGGTCTTTCATTTTCTTTTCTAATAGCAAGGTATATTGCTAGGGATGCTATTGAAAAAAAATTTGGTGATACAACTATATTTAAAAAGATAGATGAAGGGGTAAAAAAAGATGGTTGGTTTATCTTAGCTATAACTAGGTTGATACCGGTTTTTCCATTTGGAATTCAAAATTATGTGTATGGACTAACTTCTATTAGTTTTTTTAAATACGCTATATTATCTGTAATATTTGTATTACCTGGCTCCTCTGTATATGTTATGTTAGCTGGGGCATTTACATCTGGAGATAAGGCTATAGTTTTAAAATATTCTATAACAGCATCATTAATATTTTTTGGACTGATGTTAGTTACTAGGATAATTAAGAAAAAAATAGATCTTCAAAAATAAAAATAAAATAATTAAGTTTACTTACTATATGTAGGTAGACTTTATTTTTATGTTGAAAAATCATATTAAAAATGGTATAAATACTATAAATAAGTTTTTAAAAGGGAGGAAATGTGTCTAAATTGAAATTCAAATGAGCCTGAATAGCCTATAAACTTCTGGATGAAGTTATGATGGAATTTTTAGGATCTGAAAAAAATATTAGATAGTTTCATCCTTTATATATTATAAAGATCTATTCTAATTCAACCTTTAACTTCCAATTCATTTCAAAATTATCATGGATATAAATAAATATATTAACGAGATTTTTTGACCTTAATATTTTATCTATTCCTAAATAATTATTTTTTAGAACTATTTTTTCTCAGAGACAATTGTGTTAAAAAAATAACAAAAATAATAATGTGTTGTAATCTATGGAGGTTTATAAGTTGAAATTGAAAAAAGAAAGAATTTTAAAAATAATAGTTTTAGTAGTTGTAGTAGGATTATATTTTTTAATCCCAGCTGTCAAGATAAATGTTAATCAAGCTATCTTTATTCTTAAAAATGTAGATGTTGATTTGGCAAGGGGATATATTTTAGGATTTGGAATATGGGCACCAGTAGTATCATTTTTACTCATGATTCTTCAATCTGTGGCGGCACCTCTCCCTGCTTTTATAATAACTTTTGCAAATGCTGGTTTATTTGGTTGGGTAAAGGGAGCTATTCTTTCATGGATAAGTTCTATGGCAGGAGCAGCACTTTGTTTTTATATTGCAAAGTTTTATGGTAGAACAGCGGTAATAAAATTAACAGGAAAATATGCTCTAGAAAGTGTAGATGCTTTCTTTGAAAGATATGGAAAACATACAATACTCATAGCACGTTTGCTACCATTTATCTCTTTTGATATTGTAAGTTATGCAGCAGGATTAACTTCTATGAGTTTCTTTAGTTTTTTTATTGCTACTGGGATAGGACAATTGCCAGCGACGATAATCTATTCATATATTGGAGGGATGTTAACTGGGACAACAAAAACATTAGTAGTTGGATTACTTATGTTATTTGCAATAAGTACGCTAATATTTTTATTTAAAAAAGTTTGGGATGATAAGAAAAAAGAAAAAAAAACAATAAATTTAAAAAATTAAATTAAGGAGGAAGAAATGAAAAAAAACTACACCAAGTTAGGACTACTTATCCTGTGTTCATTGGCATTTATTTTATTTAGTAGTTGCAATAAGACAACAAGTGATAAAACAAAAAAAGTAGATTTGTCAGTATATGAAAAAGGAGACTACTTTATAAGTCCAGAAGAGGTTAGATCGTTATTAGGATCAGAAGATCTAGTATTATTAGACTGTAACAATCCAAAGATATATGCTAAAGAGCATATAGAGGGTGCTATAGGAATTGGATTTCATGCTTTTTCAAAAAAAGTTGGGAAACCAGGAGATCCAGGTTGGGGAACAATAGACTCAAAGGATGATTTGACTAAAAAACTTATCTCTTTGGGAATAGATAACAAGAAATTAATTGTACTTTATTCAGACATATTCAAAGGTCCTGGAGCAGATGGTCGTGCTGCATGGCAACTAAGAATAGCAGGGATGACAAATGTTAAAATTCTTCATGGAGGATCTACTTATTGGAAAGAACTTGGTTATGAGATGACAAATGACCTTACTCCAGAGCCAACACCTAGTGATGGTGTAATCTTAAAAGATTATGACAATAGTTTTATGGCAACAAAAGAGGAAGTCTTTGAAAATTTAGGAAAGAAATTGCTTATAGATGTAAGAACAAAAAAAGAATTTGATGGATCTCAAAATGCTGGAGAACCTAGAGGTGGACATATAAAAGACGCTAAACATCTTCTTTGGACAGATCTTTTAAACAAAAATGGAACTTTAAAAACTCCAAAAGAGATGGAAGAGATAATGGGTGAGTTTGGTCTATCTAAAAAAGATGACTTTACACTTTACTGAACGATGGGAATAAGATCGGGTTATGCAACTATGATCCTCAGAGCCGGTGGCTTTGAAAATGTAAAAAATTACGAAGGTTCTATCTATGAATGGGGTGGCGATGAAACTATGCCAATGGAAAAATAAATAAAGTAGATAGATAGTTTTTAATATTTTTAGGTTGTAGATATATAGTTATATATCTACAACCTTTTTTTAATTTTTAACTATATGAAAAAATGAAATAATTATACTTGCAATTTATATAAAAAATATATAAAATAAAATTAATCTTAATTAAAAAATTTAAAAGGATAATTATATGAATATAAGAAAAAATGTAATTAAAATATCGATAATTAGTGCACTTATTCCAATATTTTTTTTGGGAACTTATGGGTATTTTTTAGTTAAAAATAAAATAGGTGAAAATGAGATGGAAAAGATAGAACTCGTGTTTTATTCTCAAAAATTTGAATTTAATTCGATTTACAATAATTCAAAAACCATATTAAATATAGTTGAAACCTTAGTTAAAGAATATGATGAATCAAAGGACAATAAGAAAAATTTAAATTATATGTTAAATAATATTGCAATTAAGAATAAAGAAGTTCAAAATATATTTTGGGGATCAAGCAATGGAGAAATTTATACATCTAATATAGAACTACCAACAGATTACGATCCTAGATCACAACCTTGGTATATAGGAAGTTTAGATTTTAAAAATAAAAATTTATCTACTATAACTTATAAATTTATAGATGGAGAAAAAGGAACTGCTATTACTAAAAAAGTATATGATAAAGATGGATTATTTAATGGAGTTATTGGATTAGACATTAATTTTACAGATCTAGAAAAAAATTGAAAAACTTTATAGTAGGAAAAAAAGGAATGGTTTTTGTAGTTGATAAATATGATTCTATTGTTTTAGATTCAGGAGAAAATGAGGAAAATTTAATATTAATTAAAAAATATTTAAAAAAAATATTTCCAGAGAGGTCTTCTAAAGGGAATTTTTATATAAGGGATATAGCACTATTAAAAAATATTTCCCGTATAAAGATAGATACTCCAAAGGGAAAAATAGTTTTTATTAAACAAGATATTCCAGAATTAGAACTTTTTATGATAGGTGGGATCTATGAGAAGGAGTTGACTAAAACTGCCGATAAAATAATTATATTTGGATTTATTTTTACATGTCTAGGAATTGTTATTACCATGGTTATAGTAAATAAATTTATTAAAAAATTGGACGATTATATTAAAACTATAAATACGTTGATAAATGAGATCTCCCTTGGAAACTATAAGAAAGATGGAAAAAAACTTTTAGAATTTATATCGGAAGATTCTGAGTTGAGTACAATAAAAAAAGAGATTGAAACACTTCAGATAAGTATAGAAAAAAGAGAATCTAATTTAAAAACCAGCGCTATAACAGATAGTCTTACAGGAATATATAATAGAAAAGGCCTAGAGTTTTATTTAACTACAGCAAAGAAGAAATATGAATTATTTGATAATTATCATTATTCGATAATTTTATTTGATATAGATAATTTTAAAAAAATAAACGATACTTATGGTCATGTATTTGGAGATAAAGTTTTAAAGTTGATCAGTGAGATATTTGTAAAAAATATTAATAAAAATGATCAAGTATTTAGATATGGTGGGGAAGAGTTTATAGTTCTTCTTCAAAATATAGATAAAAAACAAGGATTTAAAATAGCAAATAGGTTAAAAAAAAATAGTAGAAAAAACAGAGTTTATATATAGTCATTTAGAAAAAACAAAAAATGTAAAAATAACTGTCAGTGGTGGAATAGCTCAATATAACAAGGGACTAGACATAGAGGAATTTATAAAAAAAGCAGATATTTTAATGTATAAAGCCAAAAATAGTGGCAAGAATAAGATTATGTAACTAAAAAAGTATCTAGCTGAATAGATACTTTTTTTATTATTAAAAAATTTATAAATATCTATAAACTTTGTTCCATCTCATACCAAATAGCTCCCCCATGGGTAGATGCAGAGATTCCTATTTTCTTATATCCCATCTTTTCATACATTTTCAAAAGATTATCTTTGCAGAGTAGAAGAATTTTTTTCTTGTTCATCTCTTTAGATATTTTTATAAATTCCTTCATCATGATACTAGCTATTCCTTTTTTTTGATGGATAGGATCTACAGCTACAGAAAAAATAACTATATTTTTGCCACCATCTTCATGACCAATTAATCCTTTAAACTCTTCATCTGTAATATCTTCTTGATTTGTAGATCCACTATTTATATGAGTTATTATCTTACCGTCTAATTCTCCAACTATAAATCCTTCTGAAAATTTTTTTAATCTTATCTCTACATTTTCTTTAGAAGCAGCTTCTTCCTCTGGAAATGTTTTACTCTCTAAGATAAAACATTCTTCTAAATCTTCTAATCTTCCATTTCTAATCTTTAATTCCATAACTATCTCTCCTTTATTTTGATTTTTGTATGAGTAAAAAAAATATTTATTATATATTTTGGTAAAATTATAACATAATTTTATGATAAAAAAATTTGTAAATATTTTTTTAAAAATTAATTTCTTTCATTGTTTTTATTGGGTTCTTATATTAATTTTAAAAAGTTAGAAAATTATATCATATTTTTTGTAGCCTAAAGTTTAAAATTATGGTATAGTAGGCCTAAATATAAATTTTTGAGGTGGTAAAAATATGAATATAGGGTATCCATTAGTGATATTATCCATGGTAATATGGGGGAGTATTGGGATATTTGTAAGGTATATTGACCAACCTCCAGAAGTTATAGTTTTTTTTAGGGTATTTATAACATTTGTAGTTTTAGTAATTTTAAAACTTATAAAAAAGAAAGATATTTCAAACAATAAACTATCCATAAAAGAATATTCAATTCTTTCTATGAGTGGATTATTTATTGCTTTAAATTGGTTTTTCTTTTTTCGAGCTTTAAAGATTACAACTATTGCTTCAGCCACAATGAGTTATTATGTAGCCCCTGTTATTGTTACTATACTCTCTATATTTTTATTAAAAGAAAGTATAGATAAAAAAACTTTAGTTGCAGTTGGACTTAGTTTTTTAGGAGTAGTTTTGATGACCCTAATTGGATCTCAAAAAGGTGGTAACTTTAGCATATTAGGAGTTGTGTATGGATTAGTAGCGGCTCTTTTCTATGCTCTAGTAACGATCAGTGTAAAAAAATTAAAAAATGTTTCCTCAAATAAGATAATTTTATTTCAAATGGGGATATCTTCTTTAATTTTTTTACCAGTTATAAGACATATGAAAAAATTTAATGTTATATCATTAACTTTAATAATCATACTCAGTGTTATTCATACATGTGTAGCTTTAAATTTTTATTTTGAAGGAATAAAAAGAATAAAAGTTCAACATGTAGGAGTTTTATCTTATATTGATCCACTGGGAGCAATAATATTAGGAGGATTATTTTTTAATGAGATACCAGGTATTGCAACAATTATAGGTGGTGGGATGATCTTGTCAGCGACCTATATAGTTTTAAAAAGAAAGATGTAAAAAAATGTAAAAGTTGAAAATCGGACGAAGGTATGGGGAGAGTGCTTAGAATATAAGCCACCGAAGAAGTAAAACTTTCAGGTATGAAGTACCCTTACTGGACGAGCCTCTGGAGAGACCCGAAATGGGCACCGAAGGAGCAAAACTAGTTCACATTATGAACTAGACAAAACTCTCAGGTAAAAAGGACAGAGGAATTTAATTATATATATATTTATATATTAAATTAATAATTTTTTATATGCGTATATATAACTGAATTCCCTATTTAAAAAAGGGAGGAACAAAAATGGATACACTTAATTTTTTTCAAACAATAAACAACTTCGTATGGGGTCCACCATTATTAATACTATTGATAGGTACAGGATTATATTTAACAGTTCGATTGGGAGTGTTACAAATTTTTAAACTTCCAATGGCGTTGAAATATCTTTTTGTAAAGGATAAAAATCATATAGGAGAAGGTGACGTAAGTAGTTTTGCTGCTCTTTGTACAGCTCTAGCTGCTACTATAGGAACTGGAAATATTATAGGAGTTGCAACTGCTATTAGATTAGGAGGACCAGGAGCATTATTTTGGATGTGGTTGGCGGCATTTTTTGGAATGACAACAAAATATTCAGAAGGACTTTTAGCTATCAAGTATAGAACAAAAGATGAAAATGGTCAACAAGCTGGAGGTCCCATGTATTATTTAGAAGGGGGACTTAAAAATAAAAAGCTTGGAAAGTTTTTAGCTAAAGCTTTTGCCATATTTGGAATAGGAGTTGCATTCTTCGGGATAGGAACTTTTGCTCAAGTAAATGCAATTGTTACGGGAATGAGCGGATTTGGGATTCCAAAAACAGTAGTGGCGGTATTTTTAACTCTTAGTGTAGCAGCTGTAACTATCGGTGGGATAAAAAGTATCTCTCGTGTTTCAGAAATAGTGGTTCCCTTTATGGCTTTATTTTATGTTTTAGGAGCTGCAACTATACTTTTATTAAATCCAAGTTCTACTGCAGAAGCTTTTAATTTAGTAATTATAAGTGCATTTAAAGGTCACGCTGCAATGGGAGGATTTGCTGGTGCAGGAGTGGCTTTAGCATTAAAAGCAGGAGTAGCTAGGGGAGTTTTTTCAAATGAATCTGGTTTGGGATCAGCTCCAATTGCAGCAGCAGCAGCTAAAACAAATTCTTGTGTAAGACAGGGTCTTATCTCTATGACTGGAACATTCTTTGATACTATTGTAGTTTGTACTATGACAGGTCTTGTACTTATTTCTTCTGGATTATGGAATGATGCAAGTATTGGAGGAGCGGAAGTTACCAATGCTGCTTTTAGCAGTCTCCTTACATATGGAGGTATCGGTGGTTTTATTGTTAATATAGGTATCATATTCTTTGCTTTTACTACGATTCTTGGATGGAATTATTATGGTGAAAGATGTACAGTATATCTTTTTGGTATAAAGGGAATAAAATATTTTAAAGGAATTTTTATATTTTTAATCGCAGTTGGACCATTTATAAGATTACAACTTATTTGGGTTATAGCAGATATAGTTAATGGACTTATGGCTGTGCCAAACTTAATTGGTTTGATTGCTCTTAGTGGAGTAGTTATAAAAGAAACTAAAGATTATTTTGCTGATTTAAAATTAAAAGAAAAAATAAAAGAAACAAAAACAGTTTAGTAAAAAAATAAAGGCTTCCAAATTTTGGAAGCCTTTATTTTTATTAAAGATTATTTTGAATTAATTTTAAAATTAATTCTATATATATAAACGATAAGATAAATTAAATAGACTAACAAAAGTCATTGTTAAAAACCCACCCATAATTAGAGCCTTTTCCCAACTTCTTGATTTTGCAAAATCCTTTTTAAATTTTTCTATTGATTTTTTCATTTTGTTCCTCCATTTTTTATTAAAAATAATTAAATATATTTAGTACTTAATTTATTACAATGAAGTTATACCATATAATCTAGTTAAACTCTAAATACAAAAAATATACAAACTAAAAGTTATTTATTGATTAAGTATATCTATAAATAAGTTTTAGTTGATTTTTATGTTCAGATATTTTAATCACAATATTAATACTTTAAAAAATTTTAAAGTATAGTTTTAAAATCATTTATGAAACAATTTTATGAGACAATTTGTATTGTAAAGGGAAAATGCTTTTTTTTAAATTTATCTATCATTTAAAATTAGATATTATATTATATTCACCGCAATTATGAAGTTTTAATATACAATATAATTTTTTTATACTGTATCCTGTATTTTTTTAAAAAATTTAAAATATATAAATAAAAAATTAAACCAACTGTAAATCAAATAAAAAATAAATTAATATTGTACCTTTAAATCAAAATAAGATAAAATAAAATAGGAATAAAATTTTGATAAAAAGGTGGTAGAAAAATATGATTTATTTTGATAATGCTGCAACAACACTTCCAAAACCAAAAAGTGTTGGAGAAGCTATGGTAGAAGCATTAAATAGTTTTGGAAATCCAAGTAGAGGTGGTCATGAATATTCTCTTCATTCATCTAGAGTTTTGTATGAAACAAGGGAATTATTAGCAAAACTTATAGGAGTTGAAGATCCGTTAAATATAGCATTTACAGCAAATTCAACTATGTCTTTAAATATAGCAATATCGGGATTAGATCTAAAAGAAAACGATGAGATAATCACTACAACTTTAGAACATAACTCGGTACTTCGTCCAATATATAGATTGAAAAAAAATGGTGTAAAAGTAAAATTTATTGGTTCAGATGAAATTGGAAATATAAATTATGAGGAGCTAGAATCTAAGATAGGAAAAAATACTAAGGTTATAATAACAACTCATGCTTCTAATTTGACAGGGAACTTAGTAGATATAGATAGAATTGGAAAGATTGCTAAAAAATATAATATAATATTTATTGTAGATGCATCTCAAAGTTTGGGAGTATTTCCTGTAGATGTAATTAAAAATAATATTGACATACTATGTTTTACCGGGCACAAAGGTCTTATGGGTCCAGCTGGAGTAGGAGGAATATATGTATCTCCTAAAATAAAAGTAAGTTCATATATTATAGGAGGAAGTGGATCACATTCATTTTCAGAGGAACATCCTAAAACTATGCCTGATAAATTAGAGGGAGGGACACCTAATATCCATGGGATAGCAGGATTAAATGCTAGTTTAAAATATATTTTTAGTGTAGGAATAGATACAATTAGAGAAAAGGAACTATCTTTAGCTAAAGTTTTTTATGAGGGGATAAGAGATATACCAAAAATAAAAATATATGGAGATTTTAATAGTTTTTATCGTTCACCAATTGTAACTATAAATTTAGAAGGAGTTCCATCAAGTGACCTTGCTGAAGTTTTATCTTTTGATTATGGAATAGCCACAAGATCTGGGATTCATTGTGCCCCACTGATGCATAATGATTTTAAAACAAATGAAAGTGGTATGGTAAGATTTAGTTTTTCCCACTATAATACCATGGAAGAAATTTTAAAAACAATTGAGATATTAAAGGATATATCTCAGTCTATATAATTTTAAAAGTTTTAAAATTAATTATAATAAAAAAATCCCTTCTAGAATATTCTAGAGGGGATTGAATTTTAGTTTTCTTCTGAGAATGCGTCTTTTCCCATTCCACAAGGAGGACATGTCCAATCTTCTGGTAAGTTTTCAAAACTTGTTCCTGCTTCTATTCCGTTTTCTACATCTCCAACTTTTGGATCATAAACATATCCACATACTTCACATACGTAATTTTTCATATTCTCTACCGCCTTTGTATTAATTTTATTTATGTAATTCTTACAAAAATATTTTATCAAATGTATAGGGTTAAGTCAAGAAAAATTTTATTCAAAAGTTCTTAATTCTTGACTACTGCAAAAGGTTAATGTTAGAATTAGATTATAATTAAAATATAAAATAGGAGGAACTCAAATGTATGAAAATATTGTTAAATTAATAGGTAATACTCCAATGGTAAAATTAAAAAAAGAAAAAGGCTTAGCTGATATATATGTAAAATTAGAAAAATTTAATCCTAGTGGATCTATAAAAGATAGAGCAGCACATCAGATGATATTAGATGCACAGACAGATGGAAAATTAAAAAAAGGAGATATTATTTTAGAACCTACCAGTGGAAATACTGGAGTAGCTTTAGCAATGATTGGAAAAGCTATGGGGTATAAAGTAACTTTAGTTATGCCTTCTAGTATGAGTCAAGAAAGAAAAGATATAATAAGTTCTTATGGAGCAGAGCTAGTATTGACAGATCCTACAAAAGGAATGACAGGCTCTATAGATAAAGCCTATGAGATGGCAAAGGATGATAGTAGATATTATGTACCAAATCAATTTGAAAATGAATCTAATATAAAAGCACACTATATTTCCACTGGAATAGAAATATATGATGAACTTCCAAATATAGATGTTTTCATTGCTGGAGTAGGAACTGGTGGAACTCTTGGAGGGACTGGAAAATATCTAAAAGAGAAAAATAAAGATATAAAAATTGTAGCAGTAGAACCATCTAACTCTCCTATTTTATCAAATGGAACTGGTGGACCGCATAAGATTCAAGGGATTGGAGCAGGATTTATACCACAAATATTAGATGTATCTATCATCGATGAAGTTATTACAATAGATGATGAGGTAGCTTATGAGATGACAAGAAATATATTAGATAGTGATGGTCTATACCTAGGAATATCTAGTGGGTCTAATATCGCAGCAGCTAAAATATTAGCAAAAAAATTAGGAGAAGGGAAAGTTATTGTAACAATAGCTCCAGATGGTGGAGAAAAATATATATCCACTGGAGTCTTTACAAAAACTATATAAAATTAAGTGTTAGCTTATTTCTCTTGACTTCTTTTTAAAAATACATTAGTATATAAGCTAATGATTATATGATGTATGGAGGAATAATGTTTAAAAATTTGAAATATGATATAAAAAATATAAGAAATATAGATCCAGCTGCTAGATCAAATATGGAAGTAGTACTACTATATCCATCTATTCATGCAATCTTTATCTATAGGATTGCCAATAAATTATATAAAAGAAAATTTTTCTTTTTAGCTAGATTATTATCTCAAATATCTAGATTTTTTACTGGAATAGAGATCCATCCAGGAGCAACTATAGGTAAAGGTTTATTTATAGATCATGGGATGGGTGTAGTTATAGGAGAAACTGCTATAATTGGAAATAATGTTACTATCTATCATCAAGTTACTTTAGGGGGAACAGGTAAAGAATCTGGAAAAAGACATCCAACTATTGAAGATGATGTTGTAATTGGTGCTGGAGCCAAAGTTTTAGGAAATATTACTATTGCTAAGGGAACTAAGATTGGTGGAAATACAGTTGTGCTAAAGGATAGTCATGAAAATTCTACAGTTGTTGGGGTAGCAGGAACTATGAAATGTAATGGAAGACCTTGTACTTTTTCTCAATGTGGATTGAAATCTGAAGATGAAGAAAATTAAAATAATTATATAGATTGAAATTATTTCGTATCAACTTTTTACTCCTATTATGTTATAATAAGGGGAAGGAAGGTGAATTTTTTGAAAACCAATATATATGACGATATGAATAAAAATGAATTAAGCTATAAGGAATTATTAGAAAAAAATAATTATATCTTAATAGATGTAAGAACTCCCAAGGAATATCAAGAATCAACTATTACAGGAGCTATAAATATACCTGTGTTATTAGATGATGAAAGGGTAATGGTAGGAACTGCATATAAGAAAGAATCTCAAGAAAAAGCTAAACAGTTAGGAGTAGAAGCGATCTCTAAAAGATTAGGAGATATCACTAGACAGATTACAGAACTATCAAAAGAATATAATAATATTATATTTTTCTGTGCTAGAGGTGGAATGAGAAGTGGATCTATGGCTTCATTTTTTAAATCTATGGGATATAAAACAGCTAGACTCAGTGGAGGATATAAATCCTATAGAACTTTTATCTTAGAAGATTTTGAAAATATAGTTCAAGGAATAAAACTTATAACTCTTCATGGGAAGACAGGTACAGGAAAGACAAAAATTTTAAATGAACTACATAAAAAAGGGATTGAAACTATAGATTTAGAGGGGTTAGCAAAAAATAGAGGATCTCATTTTGGTCATATAGGAATTCCTCAAGATAGAAGTCAAAAAGCTTTTGAATCTTTGTTATATGATGCTATTAAACATAGAAAAAATAATATAATAGTGATCGAAGGTGAAAGTAGAAAGATAGGTCCTGTTCATATTCCAAATACATTTTGGAATACTATGAAAAAAGGATTAAAAATTTTAGTTGAAGCTCCTATGGAGATGAGATTAGATATTATAATGGATGACTATACAGGAATCAGTGAATTGAAAGAAAGTTTATTAGAAGTCGCTGAGAAATTAAAAAGATATATGGATGGAAATGCTTATAATAAATTTATTGATCTAGTTGAAAAAGGTGAGATAAGAGAAGCTGCTTTTCAAATGATGATAGAATATTATGATCCTATGTATAATAAAAGTTTAAAGAAACATAGTTATCAAGGAGAAATTACAATTTCAAGTATTGAAGATGGTGTAATAAAATTAGAAAATTTTTTAAAAGAATATAAATAATAAAAATAAGGAAGATAATCTCTTCCTTATTTTTTATTATTATTTTAATTTTACTTTCATTAATAGGTCTCCGACTTTTACATCTCCTGTAGCAACTATTTTTAATTCAGCTACTTCATCCATATTAGATATGATAACTGGAGTTTTTGCAGATTTTGCATTTTCTATAATGTATTTAAGATCATATTTTACGATTTCATCTCCGATCTTTACATTACCAGGTGTTATTAATCTTTCGAATCCTTGTCCGTCTAATTTTACCGTATCAATTCCAAAATGTACTATCATCTCTAATCCAGATTTAAGATCAAAACTAATTGCATGGTTCGTATCAAAAATATCAATCTCAGCATCGGCTATAGCATAAACAGAACCCTCTGTAGGTTCAATAGCACATCCATCTCCTATCATTTTTTGAGCAAATGCCTCATCAGGTACCTCTGATAAATCTATAACTCTTCCATTTAATGGTGAAAATATTTCAATATAATTTTCTTCCTTGTTTTTCTTGAAAAAATCAAATAACCCCATTTAAAAATCCTCCTAATTTAATTTTTATTGTTTCATATTATACTATATTCTTAAAACTTTTTAAAGATTAAAAAGTTTTAAAATTTAATCATAAAGACGTAATATATAAACATTTGTGAAACTTATTAAACTAAAAGACCTATAGCTAGTTTTTTACTAACCTCTTCTCCTCTTAAAAGTTCTACTAATTTTAATCCAAATGATATAGCAGTTCCTGGTCCCCTAGAAGTTATAAAATTTCCATCTACTATGACATCTAGATCATCTCTATAAATAGCTTTGAATAGATGTGATTGATTACCTGGATAACAAGTAGCTTGTCTATCTTCTAAAAATCCCATTTTTCCTATCACAAGGGGAGCAGCACAAATTGCTCCTATGTATTTTTCCTCTAAATCAAAGTCTATTATTTGTTTTTTTAAAGTATCGGATGAATCTAGATTAAGAGTTCCTGGCATTCCTCCAGGTAAAACCATCATCTTATAAACTTCATGGCTTATATCTTTTATTAAAATATCAGCTACTACTTTTATATTATGAGCTCCTGTAACTTGTAAATTTTCTCCTACAGCAACTAAATCAACTTCTATATCTCCTCTTCTTAAAATATCTACTGTAGTTAAAGCTTCTATCTCTTCAAAACCTTCAGCTAAATATACTGCTACTTTTTTCATATTAACCTCCTATTTCCTGAATAACCATAGTTACACCACTAATAATTGTTTTTATTCCTACAGCCATTATAAATAATTGCATGACTCTAGATAAAACAAATAAAACTAATTCTCCAAATATTTTTTCTATAGTGTCTGCTATAGAAAACATAAGATGGATAATTAAAAATACTATAACACAAGAAAGAGTACTAGAAATTATTCCAACTTCTTGTCTTATAAGAAGGATTCCTGCAAGGGAACCAGGACCAACTAACATTGGAAAAGCCATGGGAATAATTCCTTGCTTTATCTCCTCTTCCTCTGTTAAAATTCCTTGAACTTCATTTTTTTCATTATTTTTTTTAGGAAATAAAAGATTTTTTAAAGCTACAATAACTAAGATTATTCCCCCTGCTATCCTAACTTCTTTCATCTCTACTTTAAAAAAATTATTCATCATAAACGATCCTACCATAGCAAAACCAGCCATTATAGAAAAAGCAGTAACAACAATTACTTTAAATAATTTTTTTCTAGTATTTTTTTTCATACCCTCTGTTAATCCTATAAATAATGGCACATTTCCAAAAGGATTTACAATGGCGATTATAGTCATGGCATTCATAACTATTTGGATTAAATAATCCATTCTTTTCACTCTCCTACTAATTCATATTCTTTTTAATTTATCATATTCCTTGTTTTTTTTCAATTTTATTTTAATTTGATAAAAATATGATATTAATATATTTATTATTAGTAAATATATTATTGACAAGATTAGTAACTTATGTTAATCTCTCTTTATACAAAATACTTAATTCCTATGTATTAAAAGTATAGGATAAGATAGATATATTAAAAAAATTTAAAGATATTTTTAATGTTATAGTCGATATAAAAAACAAGAACTTTTAATGAAATTTTTATATCCTATGATATATTAAGTTTATTTAAGTTTAAGGAGGAACTTATGAAAAATATGATAGTAGGGTTAAGTGGTTCTCAATGCGATTTTGGTGATACAGGATTTATTAGGGATTATATAAATAAACATTATTCTGATTCTATAATAAAAATTGGAGGAACTCCTATTATTTTACCATTGACAGATGATGAGGAAACTATTTTTAAATACGTAGAACTTATAGATGGTTTAATTTTAACTGGAGGAGATGATATTAATCCTCAATTATTTAATGAGGAATGTCTACCAGAAACTCAGATTTCAGATCTTGAAAGAGATTCTTTTGATATGCTCCTCATAAAGTATGCATCACAGAAAAAAATTCCTATTTTGGGAATCTGTAGAGGGATGCAATTATTAAACATATATTTTGGCGGTTCTCTTTATCAAGATTTAAAATATAATAAAGAAGTTTGTTTAAAGCATCTTCAAGGAACGAGAAATCCTCATATTCCTGTACATAAAATTATTCCTGTTAAAAATTCATTTTTAGATAAATTATTTATTGATGATCTATGGGTTAACTCTTTTCATCACCAAAGTATTAAGACCTTAGGGAAAAATTTGCAGATATCTTCTAAGTCAAGTGACAATGTTATTGAAGCTATTGAATATATTGATGAGGATCATTTTATATTAGGAGTTCAGTGGCATCCTGAAATGATGTATTCTCAAGGAAATAATAAGGATATGAAGAAATTATTTCAATATTTTATGGATAAATTAAGAGAAAATAAATAAATTAAATTTAGGAGGAAAGAAATGAAAAAAATTATTTTTTTAATGGTTATAGGTCTATGGATTGTTTCATGTGGAAAAAATGAAGAGAAAAAAAATGATCGAAAAGATACTTTGGTTTATGCACAATTAAGTGAATCTAAAAGTTTAGATCCTCATGCTGTAACTGATCAATATTCTCAAAGAGTCATAGCTAATATATATGACAGATTAGTAGAGTCAGATGAAAACATGAAAATTGTTCCTAGTTTAGCGGAATCTTGGGAAAATATAGATACACTTACTACTGTATTTTATCTAAGAAAAGATGTAAAATTTTACAGTGGTAAAAAACTTACAGCAGAGGATGTAAAATTTTCATTAGAGAGAGCAATGAAGTCTCCTAAATTAGGAAGTTTATACTCTTTATTTGATAAGATTGATGTTATTGATGAAAATACTGTTTCGATTACTACTAAAAGACCATTTGGACCTTTACTTTATCATTTAGCACATAAATCTGCTTCTATATTAAATTCAGAATTTGCAAAAGATCATGATCTAAATCAAGAAGCTGATGGCACTGGAGGATATTTTTTAAATTCTTGGAACATAGGGGACTATATTCTTTTAGAAAAAAATCCTAACTATTTTAAAGGGGAACCAAGTATAAAATATATAAAAATAAGAAGTATTCCTGAAGAAAATAGTAAAGTTATTGGTCTTGAAACTGGGGAAATAGATATAGCAGCAGATTTAGAATCTATGTCTAGAAATACAGTTTTAGAAAACTCTAATTTAATATTGGCTGAAACTAGTTCATTTAGTGTTCAATTTCTTGGAATGAACGTAGAAAAAACATTTTTGAAGGATTTAAAAATTAGAAAAGCTATAGCTATGGCTATTGATAAAAAAATAATTATTGAAACTATTCTTATGGGAGCTGTAAAAGATGCAAATAGTTTTCTTGCTCCTGGAGTATTTGGATATTCAAAAGATGTAAATACATATCAATATAATCCTGAGGAAGCTAAAAAACTTATAAAAGAATCTGGATATAAAGATATAGAGCTAACTATTTTAACTAGTAACAATACTACTAGAGCACAAATTTGCGAGGTAATTCAGTCTCAATTAAAAGAAGTTGGAATAAAATTAAATATAGAAGTTGTAGAATGGGGAGCTTTTTTATCTGATACTTCTACAGGAAAAGCGGAGCTATATATGTTGGGATGGTCACCTTCTACAGGAGATGCGGACTATGGTTTAGTTCCTAATACACATAGTAGTAATAAAGGAAGTGGAGGAAACAGAAGTTTTTATGAAAATAAAAAATTAGATAAAATTCTAGATGAAGCAAAAGAGGAATTAGATACAGATAAAAGACTTGCTTTTTATAAAGAAGCTCAAGAAATTATAAATACAGATGTTGCGTTTTTACCATTTTATTATCAATTATCAAATGCTGGATTAAGTAAAAATGTTGGTGGATATATCCAGACTTCAGCAAACTATCCATATTTTTATAAATTAAGTTTAAAAAAATAATGAGTTATATAGAAAACTCTTTGTCTTAATATTTATGACTAAGAGTTTTTTATTTTAAAGAATTCACTTTATTTTTTATGAATAAAATTGTTTTTTTAGTAAGGGATTGACAAGAACACTTAAAATATGTTAAAAATTAATAGCACACTATAACATTGAGTGCTAAAAAAAAATAGGAGGATTTGCTATGCATAAAGAAACATTAAATTTTCAAACTGAGACTAAAGAATTATTAAACTTGATGATCCATTCTATCTACACCCACAAGGAGATTTTTTTGAGGGAACTAATTTCTAATGCCAGTGATGCCTTAGACAAATTAAAGTTTAAAGCTCTTACTGATCCAAAGATATTAGAAGATAATAATGAATTTAAGATAGAAATATTTGTAGATAAGGAAAAAAATACCATCACGATTAAAGACAACGGAATTGGGATGACCCATGAGGATGTTATATCTAATATTGGTACTATTGCAAAATCTGGATCTCGTGCATTTACAGAAGCTATGAAAGAGGCAAAAAATAATAAAGATGATCTATCTATTATTGGACAATTTGGAGTAGGATTTTATTCAGCATTTATGATTGCTGATAAGATAACTCTTAATACTAAGAGCTCTGATTCTGATAAAGGAGTTAGATGGGTCTCTACAGGGGAAGGTAGTTTCACAATAGAAGAGATTAATAAGGCAGATAGGGGAACTGAGATAATTCTTCACCTTCGTTCTGAGGAAAATAAAGAGGATTCTAATGAGGAATATTTAGAGGAGTATAAGATCAAGGAATTGATTAAAAAATATTCTGATTATGTAAGATATCCAATCTTACTTGAAGTTACAAAAAGTAATGTAGATGAGGAAACAAATGAAAAAATAGAGACAATAGAACAAGAAAAAATAAATTCTCAAGTGCCCTTATGGAAAAAATCAAAAACTGAAATTACAAAAGAGGAGTATAGTGAATTTTATCAAGGGAAGTTCCATGACTGGATGGATCCTTTGAAAACTATTCATTTTAAAGTTGAAGGAAATTTAGATTATACAGCATTATTATATATTCCATCTAAAACTCCAATGGATTTTTATTCAAAAGAATTTGAAAAAGGATTACAACTATATAGTAAGAATATCTTTATCATGGAAAAATGTAAGGAATTAATTCCAGATCATTTTAGATTTATAAAGGGACTAGTTGATTCTCCAGATCTTTCTTTAAATATCTCTCGTGAGATCTTACAACAAAATAGACAACTTGGAATAATTGCTAAAAATTTAGAAAAGAAAATCCAAAAAGAATTAGAAAAAATGTTAAAGACTGATAGAGATGGATATATTAAATTCTGGAATGAATTTGGTGTAAACATAAAGGGTGGAATCTATGAAGATTTTGGAAGACATAAAGATACATTAAAAAATCTTTTAATTTTTAATACTACAAAAGATGAAAATATGACAACTCTTATGGAATATAAGGAAAGAATGCCAGAAGATCAAAAACATATCTACTATGTTTCTGGAGACAATATCAAGAGTCTTGAAAAAATGCCTCAATTAGAAGGAATTAAAGCTAAAGGATGGGAAGTTTTATACTTTACTGATAAAATAGATGAATTTGCTATTAAATCTTTGGGAAGTTTTGAAGACATTACATTTAAATCTATCCATGAAGCTAATGAAGAACTATCTAGTGATGATGATAAGAAGATGTTAGATGAAGTTGCAAAGGATAACTCTGACTTATTTACTAAGATTAAAGAAGCTTTAGGAGATAAAATTTCTAAAGTTAGACCTACTACAAGACTTAAATCTAGTGCTGTTTGCCTTGTAAGTGGTACAGATGGAATCTCATTTGAGATGGAAAAATTAATGTCAGAGATGCCTGGAGAAAATCCTATGGGTGCAATTAAAGCAGAGAGAATCTTAGAGATAAATTCTGATCATGAACTATTTAAAGCTTTGGTTAAAGTTAATGAAACAAATCCAGAAAATTTAAATAAGTATGCAGAAGTATTATATTCTCAAGCTTTACTTATAGAGGGATTCCAATTAGAAGATCCAATGGAATTTGCTAACAATATGACAGATTTATTGATAAAAGCTTCTAAAAATTAAGATCAGTTGCAATCTAAATTTTTATAATTTTTAATTTGTTGTAAGATAAAAAAAGCTAGAGATGCTGTCTTATCATCTCTAGCTTTTATATTATCTAAATTTTTTATTTTCTAGCTTCTTTTAATTTATTAGCCATAGCAGTTGCGATAGCTTCTAATTTTGTATAGTCTTCTGAAGTTGGAGTACCTTTTACTTCTACAGATTCTTTTACCATTTCAACACCTTTAAGTGAGTCAGCAAAGGCTTGTATACCTCTAACTCCACCACCACTCCACATCATATTTCCAAAGATACCTAAATATCTATTTTTTAATCCGTAGTTTTGTAGTTTAGATAAAAGTGGTTGAACTTTTGGATAAACTGCGTTGTTATGTGAACAAGATCCAATAATTAAACCTTGATATTTCCATATATCACTAATTATATATGAATGATCTGTTTTAGAAGCATCATATAATTTAATATCTATGATACCTTCTTTAGATAGTTGTCTTGCAACTGCGTTTGCCATCTTTTCTGTATTTCCATACATAGATCCATAGACAATTACTACACCTTCTGCTTCAGGTTCTAACTTAGACCAAGAATTATAATGATCTAATATTCTAGAAATTTCTGTTCTCCATATAGGACCATGACAAGGAGCGATACATTTTATATCTAATCCTCCTAATTTTTTCATAGCAGCTTGTGTAGGAGCTCCATATTTACCTACAATATTTGAATAATATCTTCTCATCTCATCCTCATAGAAATTAAGATTTAATTGATCATCAAAGATACCACCATCTAGAGAACCAAAACTTCCAAATGCATCATTTGAAAATAATGTTCCTGTAGTAGTTTCAAATGTAACCATAGACTCTGGCCAATGAACCATAGGTACCATGGTAAAAGTAAGTGTATGATTACCTAATTCTAAAGAATCCCCTTCTTTGATTACTAATCTATTATTGTCACAATGTTCCTTTGAACAATCATAAAATGCATCTAACATTGGGAAAGTTTTTGCATTACCTACTAGGGTAATATCAGGATATAATCTGATTATATCTTTAATAGCCCCTGAGTGATCTGGTTCCATATGATTTATTATTAGATAATCAATATTTCTACCATCTAAGACTCCTTCAACTTTTTCTAAGAAGTTTTCACTAGTACCAACCTCTACTGTATCTATAAGGGCTACCTTTTCGTCTAAAATTAGATATGAGTTGTAAGAAACACCCTTGTCTAATGGTATATAATTTTCAAATCTTTGGGTCTTTCTATCGTTTACACCTACCCAAAAGATATCATTACTTAAATTTTCAATATTATGCATCCTAACTCCTCCTTAATAATTCTACCTAAAGTTTATCTATATTTTTTTTAATAAGTTTTTTAATTAGAATAATTATAACTTTAATCTTGATTATATAATAACAAATATTTCCCTTCCAAACAAGTAAAAAAAAACAAATATTGATAATTTTTTATTCTATTTGAAATTTGTGGTATACTTTTAAAGTTGTTAATAATTTTAGGAGGTTATTTATGAATCCAGTATTTTTTACCATTGGAAGTTTTGAAGTACATTACTACGGTCTTATGTATGCTATTGCATTTTTATTAGGAATTGAGTTAGTGAAGATAGAGGGAAAGAGAAAGGAATTTGATCCTGTTCTTATGGAGAATTTTGCTTTTGTAGCTATGATCTCTGGTTTATTAGGTGGAAGATTATATTATGTATTATTTAATCCTACATATTATTTTACTCATCCAGAGGATATATTAGCAGTATGGAAGGGAGGTATGGCTATTCACGGAGGAATTTTAGGTGGAATAGTAGGAACATATTTCTTTGCTAAAAAACATAAAATATCTATGTGGAGTTTAGGAGATATAGCTGCTGCACCATTTATTTTAGGTCAAGCTATTGGAAGAATAGGTAATTTTATGAATGGAGAAGTTCATGGAGTACCAACATTTACTCCTTTTAATATTATATTTTCTATTAAACCAAAATTTGTAGATTGGTATAATAACTATAATTCTTTGAGTATAGAGGCTCAAATGAAATTTAAAGAGTTAGTTCCTTGGGGAATTGTTTTTCCAAATCCATCTCCTGCAGGAACAGAATTTCCTAGTTTAGCATTACACCCAGCAATGTTATATGAACTGATATTAAACTTTATAGCTTTTTTATCTATTTGGTTTTTTTTCAAACGAAAAAACTATAAAGCAGGAACAGTTTGGTTTATCTATATAATAGAATATAGTCTTATTAGAACTTTTGTAAGTTTCTTTAGAAGTGAAGATCTTATGTTTTATGGCTTCCGTGCCCCCCATATAATTAGTGTAATTTTGATTATTTGGTCTATATTTATGATTAAATATTTTAACAGAAAAAAATAGATATAATTTTATGATAAAAATAATAGAAATAAAAGCAGAAGATTCTTATAAAATATAAGGAACTTCTGCTTTTTTAATGATTCTATATTAAAACTCCTGCTATATCTAAGAGTTCTTTTGGATTTTCAATAAAATAATTGGGATTTTGTTTTTTTAGATTGATAGATGTGTTAAATCCCCAACCTACAGAAATAATAGGGACCCCTACTTTTTTACATGCTTCTATATCTCGAGTTTCATCTCCAACATATATTATTTCGTCTAATTTTTCAATCTTGATCATTTTATTTATAGCTTTATCTTTTCCAAATAAATTTTTTTCAGAATAAATAAATTCAAATAAATTCCTTAACTCATAATGTAATAAAAAACTATCTACATTTTTTTCATGATTAGATGTTAATATTCCCATTTTATATCCCATCTTATTTAAAGATATTAAAGCTTCTTTTATTCCATCTATTAGAGGGATCTCACCCATTTTTTCAGACATTAGTTTTTTCATTTTAAATAAAATAATTGGAAGTTTAATCAAATTGATATTATGATCTTTTAACAACTTATAACTATTTCTTCCTTTTAAATCTTCTATTTCGTCTTTCTCTATTTTTTTACATTTAAATCTTTTAGCGACATGGTTATTATATAAATCTATTCCCATATGTAAAGAATCGGCTATGGTTCCATCAAAATCGAATATAAATATAGTTTTTTTCATAATCAATCCCCCCTATGTTTTATAATATAATTATACCACATTTTTTTTTTTTTTTTTTACAATAAAAAGACGATTTTAAAAGATTTATCTTTTAAAATCGTCTTTAATTAAATTTATTTAGATAATAGTTCTACTAAAGATAGTGCGACAATTATCCACATAGTAGGATTTACTGATTTCATTTTTCCAGAGATTATTTCTATAATTGCATATGAAATAAATCCAAAAGTAATACCAGTACTAATACTATATGTCAATGGCATAAGGATTATTGTTAAAAATGCTGGGATAGCAATCTCTATATTATGAAGATCTATGTTAATAAGATTTTTAAACATGTATACTCCCACAATAATAAGAGCTGGAGCTGTTGCAAATGCTGGAACTATTCCTATAATTGGTGTAAAGAACATAGCTAGTAAAAATAATATTGCTGTTGTAGCAGATGTAAGTCCTGTTCTACCACCTTGAGAAATTCCAGAAGCAGATTCTACAAATGTAGTAGTAGTACTTGTTCCTAATAATGAACCTATTACAGTAGCTGCTGCATCTGCTTCTAATATCTTACTTACATTTTCAATTTTTCCTTTTTCATCGATCATCTCAGCTTCATTTGCACAGGCTACAATTGTTCCTACTGAATCAAATAAATCTACAAACATAAATGAAAAGATAGGACCAATCATAGATATTTTTAAAGCACCTATTATATCTAATTTAAAAGCTATAGGTGCAATACTTGGTGGAGTAGATATTATTCCACTTGGTAATTGTACATATCCTAAGATCATTCCTAAGATTGTAGTAACTAAAATTCCAATTAAAATTCCACCCTTTACTTGCTTTATCTCTAAACCACCCATTATTACAAGTCCAAATAATCCTAAAACTACAGTGGGACTTAAAGGACCTAAACCTACTAAAGTTGCTGGGTTAGCTACGATTAAACCTAAATTTTGTAATCCGATAAATGCAATAAATAGTCCAATTCCTGCTCCTACAGCTAATCTTAGTTGGAGAGGGATAGCATCGATTACTTTTTCTCTAAATCCAGTCATTGTAAGTAATAAAAATGCAATTCCTGAGATAAATACTACTCCTAAAGCCTGGTTCCAAGTTGCTCCCATTCCAAATACCAAAGTATAAGTAAAAAATGCATTT
>DDQV01000104.1:61279-61874 GCA_002342785.1 Fusobacteriaceae bacterium UBA2433
AAAAAATGCATTTAATCCCATTCCAGGAGCCATAGCTAGAGGAGCATTAACCCAAAGAGCAGTAATCATAGTTCCAATAAATGCAGCTAAACAAGTAACGGTAATTAATGCTCCTTTATCCATTCCTGTTTCACTTAATATTCCTGGATTTACAAATATAATGTAAGCCATTGTTAAAAATGTAGTTATGCCTGCTATTATTTCTTGTTTTACATTGGTGCCATGCTTTTCTAATTGAAAAAAATCCATTTTTTCTCCTTTGTTATAAAAAAATCGCTAAAAATAAAAAAACCCTATGCTATATGCAAAGGGTTGATTATTTATAATCCGTTCATAAATCTTATAAAAACTAATAAAAGTTTTATTAAAACTATGAGAAACATTATAATTAATTAACCCCATAGAAAGCCATTTACGGTGACTTGTAGAAACTTCTAACCAAATTATAGAAATATATGGGTTTAAATATTTTGTAATTAATATTACAATAATTTAACTCTTAATGTCAAGAACTTCTTTTTTGAAACCTGTTTTTTTAATCAAATAACAACCTGAAAATTCTATATTATTTGTAATTAAAATTTTTATACCTTTG
>DDQV01000140.1 GCA_002342785.1 Fusobacteriaceae bacterium UBA2433
AAAGAAGCAATAAAAATATTTAATAATTTAGGTTATTTAGTTGTAGTAGTAACTAATCAATCGGGAATAGCTAGAGGTTATTATGACGAAAATAATGTTAAATCCTTACATGAATATCTCAAAAAGGAAGTCAATAAAATAGGAGGGAATATAGATGGGTTTTATTTTTGCCCTCATCATCCTCAAAAAGGTATAGGGAGATATAAACTAGATTGTAATTGTAGAAAACCTCGACCAGGAATGTTTTTGGATGCAAAAAAAGATCTAAATATAGATTTGTTATCTTCAATTATGGTAGGAGACAAAATTAGTGATATAGAAGCCGGAAAAAATTTAGGAATGAGATCTATATTAGTAAAAACAGGTCATGGATTAGAAGAAGAAAAAAAGTTAGGCGATTTTTGTGAAACTTATGAAACACTTTATGAATTTGCTAAACAATTGGAAAGAGAATTAAAATCTTTATGATAAGAATAATTGAGTTAAGGATTAAAAATTGTTATAATAAGGAGATATATAATTATGCGTAAATTATTATTATTATTGAATAAGATGTTTCCAAATCAAAAATATTTGGAAAATATTGAAATAGGAAAAGTTAGTGTAGATAGTAGGAATATCAAGAAAAATGATATTTTTATTGGAATAAGAGGTGGAAATGAATATATCCAAGATGTTCTAAAAAAAGGTGTTTGTTTAGCGTTTTATGATGATAAAAATATAATAATAGAAGATAAAAGAGCTATTTATGTAAAAAATAGTATCTTATTTTTACAAGAGCTAGCTAAAAAATATAGAAAAAGCTTAGACTTAACAGTAATTGGAATTACTGGTAGCGAAGGAAAAACATCTACAAAAGATATTTTATATTCTATTCTAATACAAAAATATAAAGGGAAAAAAACACAAGGAAATTATAACAATCATATTGGTTTGCCATTAACTCTTCTGGGACTAAAAGAAGAGGACAAATTTGTATCTTTAGAAATGGGAATGAGTAATTTAGGAGAGATTAGGCTTTTAGGAGAGTTAGCTAATCCAGATTATGCTATAATAACAAATATAGGTGATTCTCATTTAGAATTTTTAGAAAATAGAGATAATGTTTTTAAAGCAAAGACCGAAATTTTTGAATTTGTAAGTTCTGAATTTAGAATAGTATATGGAGATGATCCTTATTTAAAAAAAATAAAAGCAATAAAAGTAGGGGAAAATAGAGAAAATAGTTATTCTATAAATGATTTTTTTCAAGATGAAAGAGGAGCAAAATTTGAATTATCTTTTTTTAATGAAAAAATGAAGATGGAAACTAATCTATATGGAGAATACAATGCTATAAACATAGCATTAGCTTCAGTTGTAGCTTTAAAGATGGGATTATCTAAAAATGAAATTTTATATGCTTGTAAAAATTTAAAACTTACAGGAATGAGATTTGAAAGAATAGAAAAAGATAATAAAATTTTTATAAATGATGCTTATAATGCTAGTCCAGTAGCAATGAAAGTATCATTAGAAACCTTTAATGAAATTTTTAAACATAACTACAAAGTGGTAATATTAGGAGATATGCTAGAGCTAGGAAAACAGAGTAAAAAATTCCACGAAGAGTTATCTGGAACTATAGAAAAGTTAAATTTAAATGAAGTTTATTTAATAGGAAAAGAGATGGAAAATTTATTTTTAAAATTGAATCATAAAAATTGTTTTTATTTTGAAAGTATAGAAGAGATAAAAATAAAAATAAAAAAAATAGAAAAAGGAGCTATTATATTTTTAAAAGCGTCGAACGGTGTTTGTTTGAATAAAATTTTAAATTAGGAGATTGATAGATGTTATATTATTTTGCAGAGAAATATGAAAATTTGGTGTATTTAAAATCAATTTATTTAAGGGGGTTTTTGGGATTTGCAATTTCACTTATGATTGTTATGATTTTAGGGAAACCATTTATATCTTATTTAAGAAGGAAAAAAATCGGAGATGAAGCAAAAGATGTAGGACCAGAAACACATTTTACAAAAACGGGGACTCCTACTATGGGAGGAGTTTTAATAGTTTTTTCTGCAACAATAACTAATTTAATAGTTGGAAATTTAATTAATAAATTTAATTTAATGTTGTTATTATGCATGCTTTTATTTAGTAGTATAGGATTTTTAGATGATTATAAAAAATTAACTATTTGTAAAAAAGGTTTATCTGGAAGAAAAAAAATGATTGGTCAAGCTTTAATAGCTATTTTGACATGGGTTTTTATAATTAAATTTCAAATTTCTAGCACAGAATTAGACTTTGGAATTATGAATCCTTTTTCTAAACAGTATTTATATATAGGGGTTATTCCATTTTTAGGATGGATACTTTTAGTTTTAATAGGAAGCTCAAATGCTGTAAATATAACTGATGGATTAGATGGGCTAGTGATTATGCCAGTAATAATAGCCGCATCTATTTTAGGTCTAATTGCATATTTTACTGGTCATACAGAATTGAGTAAACATTTTGATCTTTATTATATAGCTGGAACAGGTGAAATAACAGTATTTTTAACTGGTTTGATAGGTGCTGGATTAGGATTTTTGTGGTTTAATTTTTATCCTGCTGAAATTTTTATGGGAGACACTGGTTCTCTCATGTTAGGAGGACTATTAGGAGTAGTTGCAATTTTTTTAAAGCAGGAATTGTTATTTCTTTTAATTGGATTTGTATTTGTAGTGGAAGCAATATCTGTAATATTACAAGTAGGTTCGTATAAAATGAGAAAAAAAAGAATATTTAGGATGGCTCCTATTCATCATCATTTTGAATTACAAGGTTTACCTGAAACAAAGGTAACAATTAGGTTTTGGATAATAGGTTTATTATGTGGAATAGGGAGTTTAATAATATTAAAATTAAGATAAGAAAAAAAATTAAATTGTTTATAAATCATGTTATTATCTAAAAGTTTTTTAGTCTATATTAGGAGTTTAATTAAGGTTAGAAATTTATAAAAAATTAACTTATGAATCAATAAAAAAAGGGTGATAATTATATGAAAAAAGCTATGATATATGGAGCAGGAATAAGTGGTAAGAGTGTAAAAAAATTATTAGAGGAAATGAAATGGGAAACAGTTTTTATAGATGATGGGATTGGTATTTTATCTACAGATGTGGTAGCTTATTTAGAGGATATTGATTTATTCATAAAAAGTCCAGGGATACCTTATAATGATTTAATAAAAAAAGTAGAAAAAAAAGGTATTAAAGTAGTTAATGAAATAGAAGTAGCATATAATTATATGAAGAAAAATTCTAAAACTAAAATTATAGCTATTACAGGAACTAATGGAAAGACAACAACGACAAGTAAAATAAGCGGGTTATTGAATGCTGCAGGAATTAAAAGTATAGCAGCTGGAAATATAGGAGTTCCATATTCGGAAGTTGTTATGGAAAAAGATAAATATGAATATATAGTCTTAGAATTAAGTTCTTATCAACTAGAAAATTTATATGAGTTTAAAGCTGATATAGCTATGATAATTAATCTTGCTCCTGATCACTTAAATAGATATAAAGATAAATATGAATATTATGATACAAAATTTAATATAGGAATGAATCAATCTTGTGAGGATAATTTTATAGTAAATATCGATGATGTAGAAATAATGAAAAGATTGAATAGAATAAGTGGAAAATTGTTAAAAATTTCTTTAGAGGAAACGTCCGATGTATATGCACTTAAAAATAAATTATATTTTAAAGATAATCAGATAACTGATACAGATAATTTTTCATTAAAAGGAAGACATAATTTACAAAATATATTGTTTATTGTAGGGGTGTCTAAATTAATAGGTATAGATAATAAAATAATAACAAAATTTTTAAAAAATACAGTTAGTTTAGAACATAGGATGGAGGAATTTTATATTTACAAAAATAAAAATATAAAATTTATAAACGACTCTAAGGGTACAAATTTAGAATCAACTATAAAAGCTATAGAAGCTTTTGAAAAACCAATACTTATATGTGGTGGATGTGATAAGAACTTAGAATTAGAACCTCTTATTAAGACAATAAAAGAAAATGTAAGAGAAATATATTTAATAGGAGAATTATCTTTGAAAATAGAAAAAGAATTATCTATAGTAAAATATCCTAAGGAAAATATTCATAATTTAAAGACATTAGAAAAAGTAATGAGTGTGCTAGGAACAAAATTAAAAAATATAGATTATGAGGAAGAAACAACAATTCTTTTTTCTCCAGCTAGTTCTAGTTTTGATCAATTTAAAAATTATGAAGAAAGAGGAAAAATATTTAAAAAATTAGTTTTAGAAATATTTAAATAAGAAAATTAACAATTAATAATATAATCGGTTAAAAGCCGTTAGGGGGATATAGATGAAAAAAATTATTTAAACGGCTGGAGGAACAGGAGGGCATATTTACCCAGCTTTAGCAGTAGCAGAGGAATTAAAAAAAAAAAAAATAGACTTGATTTTTATAGGGACTAGTCATAGAATGGAAAGAGATATAATTCCAAATGCAGGATATAAGTTTATAGGTTTAGATGTCTTACCAATAAGAAATTTTAGATCTATAATAAAAATTTTGAAAGCAATAAAAAAAACTATTTCAATACTAAAAAAAGAAAAACCCGATGCAGTTATAGGTTTTGGAAATTACATATCTATTCCTACTTTAGCTAGTGCAATAATTTTAAAAATTCCTATATATTTACAAGAACAAAATGTTACTTTAGGTTTAGCTAATAAAATATTTTATAGATTTTGTAAAAAAATGTTTTTAGCTTTTGATTTAACATATAATGAGTTACCTTTAAAATATCAGTCTAAATTACAAGTTACAGGAAATCCTTTAAGAAAAGAATTTTACACTCTAGATCATTACAATGAAAGAAAAAAAATAAAATTGGATGATCATGAAAAGATGATACTGATCATGGGTGGAAGTCTAGGAGCTAGAAGTATTAATGAAGCGTTGATTAAAGAATGGGATTCATTTTTAAAAGAAAAAAATACTAGAATATATTGGGCTACTGGAGATAAAAATTATGAAGAGGTTATGTCAAAATTGTCTAAATATAAATTAACAGACCAGATAAAACCATATTTTAAAAATATGGCAAATATAATGTGTGCAGCTGATCTTGTACTATGTAGGTCAGGAGCATTAACAATCTCAGAATTAATAGAGCTAGAAAAACCCTCAATATTAATACCATACCAAATTCGAGAAGTAGGACAATTTGAAAACACTAAGATACTTTTACAGAATAAGGCTAGTTTTATATATAAAGATGGAGAAGCTGAAAATGCTGTTAGAATGGCTTTAGAATTAGTAAAAAATGAATATGAATTAAAAGAAATGAAAGCTTCGTTAAAAAGGATAAAAAAAGGAAATTCAGCAGAAAAAATAGTGGATGCTTTAGAGATTTGGGGGAATAAGTAGATGAAAAAAATTTTTTTTATAGGAATAAATGGAATCGGTATGAGTGGATTAGCTAAAATAATGGCAAAAAATGGATATTGTGTAAGTGGGTCAGATCAAGCTAGGAAAGATGTAAGTAAAGAATTGGAGAGTCTAGGAGTTAAAATTTATTATGAACACAATGCTAAAAATATAAAAGGAATAGATTTAGTAGTGAGATCTAGTGCTATAAAAAAAACTAATCCAGAATACGTTTACGCCATTGAGAAAGGAATAGAAGTGATAAAAAGAGGGCAACTTTTAGCTAAATTATTCAATAAAAAAAAAGGAATAGCAGTAGCAGGAACACATGGGAAAACCACAACCAGTTCTATGTTAGGGGCTGTTATGCTACCATTAGACCCAACTATTGTAATAGGAGGAATTTTACCTGAAATAAATTCTAATGCACATTTTGGTACTAGTGAATTTTTAATAGCAGAAGCTGATGAAAGTGATAATTCATTTTTGTATCTTTTACCGGAGTATTCAATTATAACTAATATAGAAGCTGATCATTTAGAAAATCATGGTAATTTTGAAAATATAAAAAAATCATTTATTAAATTTTACGAACAAACTAAAAAAATTACTTTATTAAATATTGATTGTTTTGAATCAAAAAAATTATTAGAATCTAATGATAAAATTGTGACATATAGCATTGAAAAAAAAGCTAATATATATGCGACCAACATTAGAATAGTAAACGGAAAGAGTGTATACGAAGTAATTTTGGCTGATAAATCTTTAGGAGAATTTATATTATCTGTTCCTGGAAGACATAATATTTCTAATAGTTTAGGAGTAATCTATTTAGCTTATAATTTAGGAATATCTTTAGAAGAAATAAAAATTAGATTAAAAACTTTTAAGGGTGCAAAAAGAAGATATGAAGTAATTTTGGATGGTAAATTAAGGATAATAGATGACTATGCACATCACCCAACAGAAATAAGAGCAACATTAGAAGGTGCTAAAAAAATAGAAACTAAAAAAATAACAACAATTTTTCAGCCCCATAAATATAGTAGATTAAATTTTTTATATGAAGAATTTAAAGGTTGTCTTGATTTATCAGACAATGTAATATTGCTTCCTATATATTCTGCAGGTGAAGAAAATATATATAAACTTACATTGGAACAATTAGCTATCGATATATATACTCCTAGTAATGCAAAAATTTTAACTACTGTAGAAGAAATAATTAAAGTAATCAGAGCTGAAGATAGAACTTATATCTTTATGGGTGCAGGGACAATATCACAAATTGCATGTGAGGTAGTTAAGAAGTTGGAGGAAAGATGAAAGTATACAAAAATCATGATATGAAAGAATATTCTAATATGAAAATTGGTGGAATAGCTAAAGAGTTGATAATAATAGATGAAAGAGAAGAATTAATTGAAGTTTTAAAAACTAGAAAGAAGACTTTTCTTATAGGTAATGGAACTAATACTCTTATTCCAGATGAAGATATGGATATATCGTTTATAAGTCTAAATAAACTAAATAAAATAGAGGATTTAAAAAACGGGAGAGTCTATGTAGAATCTGGATTAAATTTTGAAAAATTAATTGATTTTATAGAAGAAAAAAATTATTCAGGATTAGAAAATTTAGCAGGTATTCCCGGAAGTGTAGGTGGTTTAATTTATATGAATGGAGGAGCTTATGGTTCTGAAATTTTTGATTGTATAGAAGAGATAGAAATAATAAATGAGAAATTAGAAATTAAAAAAATAAAAAAATCGCAAATTTATATAACTTATAGAAAAACAGAGATTCAAGAAAAAAAATGGGTAGTTATAAGTGCTATATTTAAATTTAAAAATGGATTCAATAAAGGAAGAGTTTTAGAATTAAAAGGAAAAAGAGAAATGAGACATCCTTTGAATAAACCTAATTTAGGGAGTACTTTTAAAAATCCTAAAGGATATTTTTCAGCTAAGTTAATAATGAAATCTGGAATACAAGGGTATAGAGTGGGAGATATGCAAGTTTCAAATATTCATCCAAATTTTTTAGAGAATCATGGGAATGCTAAGTATAATGATGTTATTGAAATAATGAGAATAGTAAAGGAAAAAGTAAAACTAGACTCAGGTATTGAATTAGAAGAAGAAATAGTAATTATAAAAAATTGAGGGAGGATAGATGAAAATAGCAGTATTAATGGGAGGAGTTTCCTCAGAAAGAGAAATATCACTAATGAGTGGAAAAGCTGTATTGCAAGGGCTTTTAAATTTAGGATATGATGCTTTTAAGATAGATTTAGAAGAAGAAAATTATTTAACAGCACTTATGGAAAATGAATTTGATTTGGCATATATAGCTTTACATGGTGAATTTGGTGAAGATGGGAGAGTACAATCTGTTTTAGATATTTTAAAAAAACCATATACAGGATCAGGTGTAACAGCTAGTGCTATATCTATGGATAAAGATTTAACTAAAATAATTGTAGAATATTTTGGAATTAAAACACCTAAAAAATATGTTAATATAGATGATGTTAAAAAATATCCAATTGTTATAAAGCCTTCTAGAGAAGGTTCTAGTGTGGGACTTTATATCTGTTCTAATTTAGAAGAGAGTAAAAAAGCAATAAAAAAATTAAAAGGAATAGATTTAATTATAGAGGAATTTATTGTAGGAGAAGAATTAACTGCAGGAATATTGAATGGAGAAAAATTAGGGGTAGTAAAAATAATACCTGATTCAGGAACCTATGATTTTGATTCGAAATATACTGTAGGTAAAACTATTTATGAAGTACCTGCTAGAATAGAAAGTAAATATTATGAAGAAGCTATGGAAATTGCATCTAAAGTACATAATATATTAAATCTTAAAGGGATGAGTAGAAGTGATTTTATATTATCTAAAGATGGTTTATATTTTTTAGAAGTAAATACTAGTCCAGGAATGACTGTAACAAGTTTATTACCTAAATTAGGTGAATTAAAAGGTTATAGTTTTGAAATGATATTAAAAGAAATGATATCAAATATAAAAAAATTAAA
>DDQV01000141.1 GCA_002342785.1 Fusobacteriaceae bacterium UBA2433
ATATATTTATTTATTTAAAATTAGTAAAATATAAATCAAATAAAAATAAATTTCCTAATGGATAACTAAATAATTATCAAATATTTAAATATTAGACTTTCGTTTATATATTTAGTATACTATTATCATAGAGTAAAGATGTAAAAGGAGTTAATCATGTTAGATAATATAGGAGACAATATCGGAGAAAAAATAAAAGAATTAAGAATAAAAAAAGGAATGACACTGAGAAATTTAGGTGAAGCAGTTGATCTATCTGCAGGATTTTTATCTCAATTAGAAAGAGGTCTTACAACTATTTCAGTGGATGTACTTCAAAGAATTTCAGTAGAACTAGGTGTAGAATTCACTTATTTTTTTCATGAAGTAAAAATAAAAAATAAAAAAAATGTAGTGATGAGAGGATATGAAAAAGAAGTTTATGAATTGGTTAATTCACAATTTGTTTACTACCATTTGAGTAACAACCTTACAAATAAACATATGCTACCAAGAATGATAGATATTTTTCCAAATGAAAAACAGGAAAGATTAAAAGGTTATTCCCATGAAGGAGAAGAATTTATATATGTATTAGAAGGAATACTTACCCTTGTACTAAGTGACAGAGAGGAGATATTATATCCAGGAGATAGTGCACACTACAGTTCTCAATCACTTCATAATTGGGGAAATAATACAAGTAAAAAAACAAGAATAATAGCTATAGGAACACCTAATAGTTATAAAAAATAATGGCGACTCATAGATAGAATTTCTACTTGAGTCTCCCTTTTTTTATTACTCTTTATACTTATAAAATATTTTAAGAGTATCAAAAATTTATATTTTGTTTATAGTTATAAACTTTTTGTTCATTTTTGTAAAACCATTTCTAGACTTAGTAAAAAAAATGTTATATACTCACAGTATAGAGAAAAAATTTATATAAATATTATTTCTAAAAAAAAGGAGAAAAAATGAAAGGGAAAATTATAAATATTCAAAAATATTCACTTCATGATGGACCTGGAATAAGAACTACTATATTTTTTAAAGGATGTCCATTAAAGTGTTGGTGGTGTCATAACCCAGAAAGCATAAGTCTAAACGACGAAATTATGTTCAGGGAAGAAAAATGTACAAGCTGTGGTAGATGTATAAAAAGATGTAAAGAAGCAGCTATAAAATTAAAAGATAAAACTATTATTATAGATTTAAAAAAATGTACTCACTGTGGTAGATGTGCTGATTTTTGTATAAATGAAGCTATAGAACATGTGGGAAAAGAAATTCATTTAAATGAACTCATGATTGAAATCAAAAAAGATATGCCTTTCTATGAAGAATCAGGAGGTGGAGTTACCTTTTCTGGTGGAGAACCTCTAATGCAAGGAGATTTTTTAAATGAAGCTTTAAAGAGATGTAAAGATTTAAGGATAAATACTACCCTTGATACCTGTGGTTATTATGACTGGGAAAAAATAGAAAAGATCCACAATAAAGTAGATCTATTTTTATATGATTTAAAGTTATTTGATGATAAAAAACATATTAAATATACTGGAGTATCTAATAAATTAATATTAGATAATTTAAAAAAATTATCTGATCTAGGTAAAAATATATATGTAAGGATGCCAATTATAAAAGGTATCAATGATGATAGTGAACATATAGATGCTTGTGTGAAGTTTTTATCAAAACTTCATATCCTACAAGTAAATTTACTTCCATATCATAAATTAGGGATGAATAAATATGATAAATTATCTAAAGAATATAAATTAACCGGTGGAGAAACTCCATCTGATAATAAGATGAAATATCTAGCAGAAAAATTTATAAAAGTAGGAATAAAAGTAAAAGTGGGGGGATAATTATGATGACAGAAAGAATTCAAAAACTTAGAAAGCAAAGTGTAGAGGCGATTCCAAAAATATCAATGGAGAGAGCTCTAATAGTAGATGAAATTTATAAAAAATATGAAGGCAGTGTCTCTATCCCAGTTCTGAGAGCTCTAGTATTAAAAGAATTGATGAGTAAAAAAGAACTTTGTATAAATGAAGGGGAGTTAATCGTAGGAGAAAGGGGAGAAAAACCAGCAGTCACCCCTACTTATCCAGAGTTATGTTGCCATACTATAGAAGATTTTGAAATAATGAATCAAAGAGAAAAAATATGTTTTAAAGTATCTGAAAAAGCTAAAAATATACAAAGAGAAACCATAATTCCCCACTGGGAAAAAAGATCTATGCGTCACTCTATATTAAATAATGTAACTGATGAATGGAACTCTTGCTATCAAGCTGGGATCTTTACAGAATTTATGGAACAAAGGGGACCAGGACATACTGTAGCAGATGGAAAGATATATACAAAAGGATTTTTAGATTTTAAGAACGATATACAAAAAGCTATCGATTCTTTGGACTTTTATAATGATGAAAAAGCTTTAGATAGAAGAGATCAGTTAGAAGGAATGAGTATAGCTTGTGATGCAGTAATGATCTTAGGAAAACGTTATTCAGAGTTGGCTAAAAAGATGGCCGAAAAAGAAAATGATCCCATAAGAAAAGAGGAACTTTTAGACATTTCAAAAAGATGTAGTAGAGTTCCAGCTCATGCTCCAGAAACATTTGAAGATGCTATTCAAATGTATTGGTTTATCCATCTGTGTGTAATCAGTGAACTAAATCCTTGGGATTCATTTTCTCCTGGAAGATTAGATCAACACTTAAATCCATTTTATATAAAAGGTATAGATGAAGGAACTATGGATCCTGAAAAAGCAAAGGAATTATTACAATGTCTATGGATAAAATTTAATAATCAACCAGCACCTCCCAAGGTAGGAATCACTTTAAAAGAGAGTAGTACATATACAGATTTTGCCAATCTTAACACAGGAGGAGTCCAACCAGATGGATCAGATGGGGTCAATGAAGTTAGTTATATCATATTAGATGTAATGGATGAATTAAAATTATTACAACCAAGTTCAAATGTTCATATAAGTAAAAAAACTCCCCAGGCTTTTTTAAAAAGATCCCTTGAAGTAGTAAGAAAAGGATGGGGTCAACCAGCTCTTTATAATACAGATGCTGTAATTCAAGAGATGCTTATTGCAGGAAAAACCATTGAAGATGCAAGATGTGGTGGGAACAGTGGTTGTGTAGAAACTGGAGCTTTTGGTAAGGAAGCTTATATTCTTACAGGATATATGAACCTCCCTAAAATATTAGAGATAACTCTTTATAATGGAATTGATCCTCAAAGTGGAAAAAAATTAGGAATAGAAAGTGGAGATCCAAAAACTTTTTCTACCTATGAAAAATTATTTGAAGCTTTTAAAAAACAACTAAAACATTTTATTGATATTAAAGTAAAAGGAAATAGAATAATTGAAAGATTATATGCTACAAAAATGCCTGTACCATTCCTTTCTGTAATTATAGATGACTGTATCACAAAAGGAAAAGATTATAATGCAGGAGGTGCTCGGTACAATACTTCATATATCCAAGGAGTTGGAATTGGTAATATTTCAGATATGATGACATCTATAAAATATAATGTTTTTGATAAGAAAAAAATATCTATGAAGGAACTTTTAGAAGCTACAAAAGATAATTTTGTAGGTCACGAAGATATTTTTCATCTAGTGGTTAATAAAACTCCTAAATATGGAAATGATGATGACTATGCTGATGACATTATGCAAGAAATATTTTATGCTTACTACAACGAAGTAAATGGCCGACCTAACTGTAATGGTGGAGAACACAGAATAAATATGCTTCCTACTACTTGTCATGTTTATTTTGGTTCAGTAATTGGAGCTACTACAGATGGTAGAAAAGCAAATAAACCATTGGCAGATGGAATATCTCCTTCTAAAGGAGTAGATAAATTAGGACCTACAGGAGTTATAAAATCAGCATCTAAGATGAACCATCTTATAACAGGTGGAACACTTCTTAATCAAAAATTTACTCCTTCTATGGTAGAAGGAGAGAAGGGACTAGATAATCTAGCTCACTTAGTCAGATCATATTTTAAATTAGATGGTCACCATATACAGTTTAATATAATTAGTAAAGATATCCTTTTAAAAGCTCAAGAAAATCCTGAAGAATATAAAGATCTTATCGTAAGAGTAGCAGGTTTTAGTGACTTTTTCTGGAATCTTGATAAAGCTCTTCAAGATGAAATAATAGAAAGAACTGAACAAGAGTTTTAAAAAATAGAAAATTGGATAAACAACTATCAAAGAAAATTATCCGGTGATTTGACAAGTATAAAAATAGAAAATGAGTTTTTATCCCCCTAAAAATTAAATGGAACAATTAAATTTACAATTTTCAATATAGTATTTTTACTACCTCTAATAATTTGAAAGTCATTAAAAAAAATGATACACTGATATTTTGCGGGTAGCTTTTTTTCAAAATTGGATTTATACTATTAATAATATAATTTTAAGAAGTATATTCTACGAATAAAATACTTTTAGGAACATATTCTGATTTCTTAATTGCTCCAAAAAAATCTACAGATTTGCATAAAATTATAGATTTTAAATTTTCTAAAGATGCTATTAAAAAAAGTATAG
>DDQV01000148.1 GCA_002342785.1 Fusobacteriaceae bacterium UBA2433
GGTATCAGAAATAGCCTTAAGGGGTCACTCAGTGGCCTTATTTTATGACAAAATTACAGTAATTTAAAATATTGCTATTATTTCAAGGAAGATTTTTTTCGTGTTAATCTGTGTAATTCGTGACTATGTTTTATTTATTTTTCCTCTGTGTTTAAGGTTTTCTCTTTTTTACTTCCACAATGACAACAAGTAGGTAGAAGTGCATGTTTGATCTCATGACATACAGAGCATTCCTCGAAAAGAACTGTTCCACAAGATGGACATGAGTAGGGTTTATCTTTTTCGATAGTATGGTTATGTGGTAGAGGAACCTTACCTATGGTTCTTCTAGTCCAATATAAAAATTTTCTCGGGCCTCTTCGAATGGGATATTGACATATAGGACATAGGAACTTTTCGTATCCCTCTCTATATTGTTTTAAAAGCCATTGTTTTTTGGGATTTTTAATTATATTAATAAGGTATATTAATATTTTGATAACTGTAAAAAGAAGTCCTAATATCAATATATATTTAAAATATCTTGAAGGGAAATATCTATGGATAACTAAAAATATTTTAAAAAATACTGCTATTCCATAACCTACAAAGACAAGAAAATAATTACTAGATTTTTTTTTGAGGATCAAATATATTCCTCCAATTAAAAATGGAAGAAGAATTAATATTTGTAAGAAAGCTAATTTTAAATTATGATTTTTTAATAGTTTATTATATTCTTTTCGAGCTTCCGTTCTTTGGTCTTTTAATTTTTTCTCTATCTCTTGTTTTTTTATCTCTAATATTTGTTTATTTTCTAATATTTGAGCTAATTCTATATTTAGATCTTGATAGGTTTCTTGATTTTTTAGAAAAGTTTCTACACTTCTACTCAGTTGTTCTTCCTCTGATATTGTAATTATTTTTGAATTTTCAAGGGCTAATCTTTTTAATGACATCAATTGATTTATTGTGCTTTGTAAATTTTTCGAACTATTTTTTACTATGGATATTTCATTTTGATTTTTCACCTGTTTTCTGGATATATCTTTTATTTGATCTTCTAGTTTTTCTTGATTTTTTAATAGATCTAGATCTAGATACGATCTTTCTATAGTATTATATATTGGACCTTTGATATCTTCTATATCCTCTAAAAAAAATCCTAAGATCCAAAATACTAGGATACCAAAAACAATTATAAAGGTTTTGATTAAAAAACGATATAACCAGGTTCCATTGGAATTTTCTATTTTTCTCATATTTTATCCTCCTAAAATTTTTTTATCTTAAAATTTTCCATTTTTTAAATGAAATTGATTTCCTTATTTTACTCTTATTAAGGTAAAAATCCTTTAGATTTTTATAATTTAGGAAATTAATCCTTTTATTATAGTAAATTTAAAGGATTTTCTATGTTTTTTTCTAACAAAATATTGATAGAAAATAAAATAAGTATATTCTAGAAAAGAAGATATTAAAAAATATTTAAGAAGTTAAAAAAATAAAAAATGAAAATCATATAAAAAACTAATTTAAATAATGATAAAGGAGAGTTAATGAAAAAAAAAGTTATTATAGATGATAAGATGCAAAAAGGTTTTTACTATCGAACTGAACCTATAGGTAAAAATTTTGACCCTGAATTTAAACCAGAACTTACTCCTAAAGAGATGTTGAAATTAGGAGTTTTTGGGGGGAAATATATGACAGATTGTAGGAAGGAATTTCCAGAATCTTGGTATAAGGATGCGAAACTTTCACCAGAAAAAAAAGATCCTAACCTTAATTTTTTTAAAGTAGATGCTTCTTTGTCTTTAAAGAGATGGGAGGAAAAAGGTTGGATAAATCCTATAGATCCTAGAGGATGGTTTCAGTGGTATTGTAGATACTATTATGGAAGAAGGATGGCAGAGGAAGATACAAGACAAATAAAAAGATGGAAGGGGATAAAAAGACATGTAGGAGCAGTTAAAAAAAATTGTACTCCTATGGATATTAATTGTAGAATTAAACAAAGACAAGCACTCTTACACTGGGCCTATGACAGTAGGAAGATATAGAAAATAAAAAGGGAGAATAAAAAATGAAAAATAATTTTAAAGAAATAAATGGAGTATGGTTTAGTCCTACAGGTACAACTAAAAAAATTGTATCTGCAATTGTAGAATCGATTGAAAAAAATATAGGAGAGAACTGTGAATTAAAAAAAACAAGTTTAACCCTCCCAAAGGAAAGAGAAGATCTCCTTGTATATAAAAGCAGTGATATAGTTGTTTTGGGAGTTCCTGTTTATGCAGGAAGAGTTCCAAATATTCTTCTTAAATATCTGGATACTTTAGAAGGTAATAGTGCTATTGGAATTCCTATAGTTTTATATGGAAATAGAAACTATGATGATGCCCTTATTGAACTCGCTGATATAATGAGAGAAAAAGGGTTTAAAGTAGTAGGAGCTGGAGCCTTTATAGGTGAACATTCTTTTTCTAAAATTCTTGCAAAGAAAAGACCTAATAAAGATGATATAGAAAAAGCCAAAAATTTTGGACTTAAAATAAGTGAAAAAATAAAAAATATGGATAGAAATGTTTATACAGAATTGAAAATAAAAGGGAATAGACCCTATAGACCTTACTATAGACCAAAAAATATAGCTGGGGAATTCTATGATTTCAGAAAGATAAAACCCAAAACAAGTGATAGATGTATAGATTGTAAAATATGTGTTTACTTATGTCCTGTAGGATCTATAGATTTAGATGATGTATCTAAAATTAACGGAATTTGTATAAAATGTGGAGGATGTATAAAAGGATGTCTAACTAATGCTAAATATTATGATGATGAAAATTATTTAAAACATCAACATGAATTAGAGGAAGAATTTCAAGATAGAAAAGAGATAGAAATTTTTTTATAAAATAATTTAAACTTTTTCTACCTAAGTTACGTCTGATAGGTATAAGCAAATGAAGATAATAATAATTTCATTTCCTTTCTTTCCTAAAAAATATAAATAAAAATCTCCTAACTGTATGACTATTGCAGCTAGGAGATTTTTATTTACTCTTAAAAAAATTAAATTATAACTTATTCAACTATGAATAAAGGCATTTTAAATTCTTCTACACCATATGTAGAGATAAGTTTCTTAGTTTCTTTAGATGTGATCCAATCCATAAAAATTTTAGCATTTTTATAGTTGATCAACTTATTTTTATCAGGATTTATAGTTAAAACACTATATTCATTTATTAAACTTTGATCATCGTTTACTTTAATATCTAAATTTAACTTATCTTTTAAATGAAGGTATGTAGACATATCTGTAAGGGTATAAGCTCCTTTCTCACTTGCGATTTTAAGAGTAGCAGCCATTCCACTTCCACTTGACATATACCAATCTTGATCTGTTTTTATCCCTTCGTTTTTCCAAAGAGAAATTTCTTTTTTATTTGTACCAGAATCATCTCCTCTAGAGACAAATTTGTATTTATTTGTATTTATTTCATTAAGTGCATCGTGTAAATTTTTAAATTCTACTTTATCTTGAGGTCCTACAACAATGAAAAAGTTATGCATAAATTGTTTTCTATCGATTCCATGTCCTTCTTTGATAAACTTAAGTTCAGATGTTTTAGCATGAACAAGAAGAGCATCTACTTCCCCATCTTCTCCCATCTTAAGAGCACGACCTGTACCAACAGCTATATATTTAACCTCAATTCCAGTTTCTTTTTCAAAATCAGGTAGTATGTAATCTAAAAGACCACTGTCTCTAACGCTAGTAGTAGTAGCTAGCATAAGTTTGTCTGACGCTCCAAAACTAGCTATTGATATTAATAATAAAAGTGTAAAAATAATTTTTTTCATAGTATCCTCCAATAAAATAAATATAACAATAAAGATGGCAATAGATGATTTCGACTATATATAATTTAGTTTAAACTATTTTGATATTCTAGCTTCATTTAAATAGATAATAGGTTCCCTTGCCATGATCCTTCCAATTACCGTGATTCCATTTTGTTTAGCTAGTTCTAAAGCAGAAGTTGTAGGGATACTTCTCGTTATAACAACTGGAATTCTTGCACCAATACACTTTAATATAATATCAGTAGAGATCCTTCCAGTAGAAATAATTGCACTATTTTCAAAATCATAATTTTTACTTAAACAAACTCCTATAATCTTATCTACAGCATTATGTCTTCCTACATCTTCAATAGAAATTATATCTCTCTTATTGTTATACGCAGCACAGCTATGCATTCCTCCTGTCTTTTTATGTTTTTTTGCTAATTCAAACATCTTTATGGTAGCATCTTTTAATTTTTTTATATTAAATAAAGTTTTTGATTCTAAAATTTTATTATTTTTCAAATTAAATATTGGAGAACTACCACAGGCACTAGATAATACAGTGTTTAAAGAAAAATCTTCATCTATTGAGATAAATTCAGATAATATATAGATATTTTTCAAAGTATTACAAACTCTAATAGAGTCTATATCATCTATATCTTCAATAAGATTTCGTGTGAATAGATGACCTATAGCTAATTCTTTTAAATTGTCAGGGGTACACATAAATGTTATGAATTTTTTTTCATTTATAAACATTGTAACATTGAGTTCTTCACAAACTGGGTACATAATATATCATCTTCCTCTCTTTTAGTTTTGAAATTATACCATTTTTAAAGGAAAAATGTTAAGTTAAATTTAAAAAATCTTTGATAAATGAACCAGGTATTAAAAAAAATTAAAAAAAAATTGATTTATTCTAGACGAAGGAGTAAAATTGTCCCTGTAAGTTTCTGGGAATATGAATTAGTTAGTTTTATAGGAGGATATTTGAATATGGTTACAGTAAATATCAATGGTCAACAAGTAAAAGTTTCAAAAGATATGACTCTCTGTCAGGCGGCAGAATCAGTAGGACATATTATACCCACATTTTGTTACGATAAAAGATTTGAAATAGAAGATAAATGTGGAATATGTATTGTAGAATGTAATGGTGAAAAATTAAGAGGTTGTTCTACATTGGTAAGAGAGGGATTAGAAATAAAAACTCATACACCAGAAATAGTAAAAGGAAGAAAGGAAATATTAGAATCTATAATAGTAGATCATCCATTAGATTGTTTGGTATGTAAAAAATCAGGTCATTGTAAATTACAAGATTATTGTTATGAATATGGAGTTGAACAAAAACATAATAGTTGTAGTGAGGAACTTCCTATAGATAGAAGTAATCCATTTTATGATATAGATCCAAATAAATGTATCTCATGTGGAAAGTGTGTAGCAGTGTGTAAAACATTACAGTGTAATGATGTATTAACTTTAGATGAAAATAATAAAAAGATAAAGGTTGCAGGAGATATGATAATAGATAATTCTAATTGTGTATTTTGTGGAAATTGTGTAAGTGTCTGTCCTGTAGGAGCACTTCAAGCAAAGGAAAAAACAAAATATAGAAATTGGGAAGTGGAAAAAACTCAAACAACATGTTCATACTGTGGAGTAGGATGTCAATTTGATCTTATCACTAAAAAAAATAAAGTAGTTGGAGTAGAACCTATAATGGCCAGTCCAAATGATGGTTTACTCTGTGTAAAGGGAAAATTTGGTTATAAATTTATAGATCATCCAGATAGATTAAAGACTCCATTAATAAAAGAAAATGGTGAATTTAGAGAAGCTAGTTGGAAGGAAGCATATGAATTATTTGTATCTAAAGCAAATAAAATAAAAAAAGAATTTGGTCCCAGTGCAATTGGAGGATTATCATCTGCAAGGTGTACCAATGAAGATAATTTTTTATTTCAAAAATTTATGAGACTCGCTATAAAAACTAATAATATAGATCATTGTGCCCGTATCTGACATTCTGCAACAGTTGCAGGTCTTGCAACTACGCTAGGGAGCGGAGCTATGACAAATAGTATCTGTGAACCAAAAAGTTCAGATTTAATTTTTATAATCGGAGCAAATCCAAGGGAAAATCATCCTGTAATAGGAGCTAAAATAAAACAAGCAAAAAGAAATAATTCTAAATTAATATTGGCTGATCCAAGGGAGATAGATCTTTCTGAAGATGCCGACGTATATATGCAAGTAAATGTAGGAGCTAATATAGCTCTTATAAATGGAATGATCCATGTGATTATTTCAGAAAATTTAACTGACGATAGATATATAAAGGAACATACAGAGGGTTATGAAGAATTAAAAGAGATGGTAAAAAAATATACTCCAGAGATGGCTTCACAAATATGTGGGGTAGCTCCAGAAAAAATAATAGAAGCTGCTAGGCTATATGCAACAAGTAAAGCTTCTTCAATCTATTATGCAATGGGAATAACTCAATTTAAAACAGGAACCAATGCTGTAATATCACTATCTAATCTAGCTTTGATAACTGGACAAATTGGAAGACCTGGAACAGGAATAAATCCTTTGAGGGGACAAAATAATGTACAAGGGTCATGTGATATGGGAGCATTTCCAGACACACTACCTGGATATAAAAGTATTAAAAATGAAAAGTTTAGAGCACTATATAAAAAAGAATGGGGAGCTGAACTACCTTCAGAGATAGGATTAACTCTAACACAAATGATGAATGCAGCTCATCATAAAGATCTAAAACTTTTATTTGTAATGGGAGAAAATCCAATTGTATCTGATCCAGATACAAAGCATATTATTCAATCTTTAGAATCTTTAGATTTCTTAGTAGTTCAAGATATCTTTATGACAGAGACAGCAAAATATGCAGATCTTATCTTGCCGGCACTATCTTTTGCTGAAAAAGATGGTACCTTTACAAATACTGAAAGAAAAGTTCAAAGAGTCAGAGCTGCAATAAAAGGTTGCGGAATAGCTAAACCTGACTGGTTAATATTTACAGAACTTATGAATGAATTTGGATATGATGTTCACTACGATAGTCCGGCAGATGTAATGGATGAGATGGCAAGATTGATACCTCAATATGCAGGAATATCGTATGATAGGATAGAAAAAGAAGGATTACAATGGCCTGTAAAAGATAAAAATCATCCTGGAACACCGATCCTTCATGTAGGGGGACCTATGAGAGGAAAGGGATTAATCATACCAGTAGAATATGATCTACCAGCAGAAAGTGTAGATGAAAAATATCCCTATGTATTGACTAATGGTAGAAATTTATATCACTATCATACTAGAACTATGACTGCTAAAACAGAGGGACTTCATAAAAAATCACCAGATTCTTATATTGAGATCAATCCTCTAACTTGTAAAGAGATAGGAGTAGAAGATGGAGATATGGTAACTGTAACTTCTAGGGTAGGAACTATAAAGACGAGAGTTGTTAAAACTAAAAAAATATTAAAAGGAACTGTGTTTATGCCATTTCATTTTGCAGAAGGATCAGCAAATATGTTAGTCGGAGCAGGAGCAATAGATGGAAAGTCAGGTCAAATAGAATTAAAATTAACAACTGTATCTATAGAAAAATATGAGGTGAGAAAATAATGAAAGTAAGTGTTATAGTAAATCAAAAAAATTCTATATTTGATACAGAAAAATCTATTTTACAAAATATAAATGAGATGGGAATAGATATACCTACTTTATGTTATCATGAAGATATAAGTACTTCTGGAGTATGTAAAGTTTGCTCTGTAGAGATTGTAGGAAGAGGACTTGTTACAAGTTGTGATAACTATCCTGAAGATAAGATGGAATTATTTACTCATTCAAATAAAGTAGAAGAATTTAGAAAAGATAGGATCAAAGATATCCTAAAAGATCACTCAAATGATTGTCTTACCTGTGAAAAAGCAATGGGAGATTGCGAGTTACAAAATATATCCTATGAATATGGTGTGGAAAATAGAGGTGACGGAACTCGTGAGAAGAAAGCTATAGATAATTCTTCATTTGCATTTGTAAGAGATATGAATAAATGTATAGGATGTCAAAAATGTGTAAAAGTTTGTGAGGAGATCCAAGGAATTGGAGTCTATTGTGTAAAAGAAGATGGAACTATAGGAATGACCCATGAAACTCTTGCAGAAACTAATTGTATAGCATGTGGGCAATGTGTAAAAATATGTCCAGTAGGGGCACTTCATGAAAAAATAGATCTAAAGGGTTTAAATTATGATCTAAAAAATCCTGAGAAGCATATCATAGTTCAAATGGCACCAGCTGTAAAAAATACCTTAGGAGAGGAGTTTGGAATCTTACCTGGGACAGATGTAACTAAAAAAATGGTGGCAGCTCTTAAAGAGTTAGGATTCGATAAAGTTTTTTCTACAGATTTTGGCGCTGACGTAACTATTATGGAAGAGGGAACAGAATTTTTAGATAGATTTACAAATGGTGGAGTCTTACCAATGTTTACATCTTGTTGTCCAGGTTGGGTAAATTATGCTGAGATCAATCATCCAGAATTTTTAGATAATCTTTCATCTTGTAAATCTCCTCAACAAATATTTGGAGCTTTATCAAAAAGTTATTATTCAAAGGTATCTAAAGTAAAACCTGCTGATATATTTTCAGTTTCTATAATGCCTTGTACAGCAAAAAAAACTGAGATCAGAAGAGATATGTTGACAGATGACGATGGAAATAAAGATGTAGATTTAGTTATTACAACAAGGGAATTAGCAAAATTATTTAAAATGAATAAAATAAGTTTGGCTAACTATAAAAAAGAAGAAGAGTTTGATAAATTTTTAGGAGAAGGAACTGGTGCAGCAAGGATATTTGCTACTACTGGAGGAGTAATGGAAGCAGCTCTGAGAACAGTTTCAGATGTATTAGGAGAAACTACTCACTCTTTAGAATATAAAGAAGTAAGGGGTTTTGAGGGAATAAGAGAAGCTTCCCTTACTATAGCAGGAAAAGAAGTTAATGTTGCAGTAATAAATGGTATTAAGGGTGCAACACCATTTTTAGAATCAATAAAAAGAGGAGAAAGAAAAGTTGATTTTATTGAGGTAATGGCTTGTGTTGGAGGATGTTTAAATGGAGGAGGAGCACCTGCTCCAGATAATCTTAGAGTTGTAGCTCAAAGAAGAGCAGGATTATATAATTCTGATGAAACATCACCACTAAGAAAATCTCATGAAAATATAGAAGTAAAAAAACTTTATGAAGAATTTTTAGGAAAACCAGGGGGACATAAGAGTCATCATCTATTACATACTCACTATGAATCTAGAAAAAAATAAAAAAATTTAAAAAAACAAAAAATAAAAAATTACCATGAGATTTGCTACATATAAAAATGTATCTGTTTCATGGTTTTTTTTATAAAAAAAAGACCTTATTTTTCAAAGGTCTTAATTAATTATCTTTTTAATTTTGTAAGCATTGCTTTTGCAATTAAAGGTTTTTGAATTACACTTGGTCCGCAAACACATCCACCTTTACAACCCATACCTTCTAATAATGTATTGCATTTAGCTACTCTAAATTGTTTAAAAGCTTGAGCTCCCTCTTTAATTCCATCCATTTGAACTAACTGAAGTTCCTTATTACATTTATTTACAACAGCTTGTGCAACTCCACCACTTCTAGCGAAGTTCCAACCATCATAAGTTCCTTCAATTTCATTACTAGCTAAAGATTTAAAATCAATTCCTCTAGCATCTGTCCATGATAAAATATCTGTAAAGGTAAGCACATTATCGACTATACCATATTTTGCAGCTTCTACTTTTTTAGCAGTACAAGGACCTACAAATACAATTTTATAACTAGGATCTTCCTCTTTAAGTTTTCTTGCAAGAGCCATCATAGGAGAATCTACATGGGAGATATATCTTCCCATATCTGGTTGATGAAGTTTTATATATTCATAGAATGCTGGGCAACAAGAAGTAGTCATCTTTTCTTCTCTTATCTCCATCTCATGAGCTTCTTGTTCAATTACCATATCTGCACCAAGTGCTACTTCGATAGATTTAGTAAATCCAAGTTCTAAAAATAATGATTTTATTTTTTCTAAAGTAATACCGACACCAAATTGTGTAATTATAGATGGAGCAAACATTGCAACAACTTTTTCATCTTTTTTTATATGTGATACAACATCTATTAGATGAGTTGGAGATTCTATAGCTCCAAATGGACATGCAGAATAACAAGCACCACATGAAACACACTTAGTTCTGTCTATACTCGCTACCCCATTTTTATTAGCTTTTATAGCTCCAACGCCACATGCTTTTTCGCAAGGTCTTGATAGTTTAACTATGGCAGAATAATCGCATGCTTTTTCACAGAGTCCACAACCAATACATTTTTCATTATCGATTATAGCTCTTCCATTTGAAAAAGTAACAGCGTCTTTAAGACATACAGATTCGCAAGAATGTGCTAAACAATTTCTACAAAGATCTGTTGCATAATACTGCCCAGTTGGACATTGGTCACATGCTTCTTCAATAACTTCAACGGCATGGTCTCTTCCTTCATATTCAGCAGGAATTTTTTCACAATTAAATTTCATTTTTAAAATGTCTAAAAGTTCAAAAAGTTCCATATCCTTTACTTTAGAGATGTTAAGATTTAAATATACTTTTATTCTTTGTGCTAAAATTTCTCTTTCTTTATAAATTGATTCTCTGTAAAGTGGTTTTTCTTCGCTTAATAACATTCTAGGAAGTTTAGTAAGTTCTTCTAATAATACCCCTCTCTCATAAAGATCTACAATTGCTTGTAAAGTTAATTTTCTTAGTTCCTTAACGGAATTTAATTTTATACTCATATTTCCTCCTAAATTATTATAAAAAACTCTTGATCACCTTATTATATACTTCTTTACAAAATGTGTAAAGTGAAATTTAACAAAGATTGAAAAAATTAATCTATAGTTTAAAAAAAATATATAAAATGTAATTTTTCCATATGTTTTGATTAAAATTGGTAAAAAAACATAGAATTTTTTATTTTTATAAATAACTATATAATTTTAAAATTTCCTATGATATTATAGGAAAGTAAAAATTATATAATTTTAGGAGTATTTGTTATGAAAAAAAATATTGCACTTCTTGCAGGAGGAAAAAATTCTAGGATGGGTGGATTTACAAAATCATTTTTAAAATTTAAAGATGAATATTTTTTCCAAAGAATTTTAGAAGAATTTAAAAATTTTAATAGGATAGTTATAGTATCTAATGAAAAAAAATTATATGAAAAATATAAAGTTGAATCCTTTGAAGATATTATAAAGGAGAAAGGACCCTTAGGGGGGATCTATACAGCTCTCTTATCTATCAACGATAGTTGTCTTGTTGTAGCTTGTGATATGCCTTTTTTAAAACAAAAAAAGATTTTAAGTTTTTATGATTATCTAGATGATTATGATGCTGTGATCCCGCTCTATAAAGGAAGACCACAGCCTCTTTGCTCCCTTTATAATATAAGTGTTCTTAAATATATAAAAGAAGCAATAGATAACAATGATCTTAAGATAATGATCCCCTTAAAAAAAGCTAAGATCAAGTTTATAGAGATAGATGACAATGAATTATTTGTAAATATAAATACACCAGAAGAGTATAGATTATTGAATATTTAAATTGTTATAAAAAAGTGATTTCTTTTTAATATAGAGATCATTTTTTATTTTAATATTTTAATTAGATAATTTTTAAACCATTCTTTATTAAAATCAACTGCTACCAAAATTTTATTACCTTGAAAATGTTCAACAGTTTCTCCTCTTTTTTCATCAGTTTCAACTAATATTATTTTTTCTTGAAATTTAAATGGATCCTTATATACAGCTGAGATAAGAGCTATAGTATCGTGAAAGACCACATTTGTCATCCCTATTTTTCCTCTGACTCTAAACATAGCATCAAATATTTCCATAGTTGCTTTGCTATATTTAGAATTAAATTCTCTGATCTCTTCTAATTCATTAGCAGCAAAATAGCCCTTCATGGTAGCATCTAATCCTATCATTTTTATTTCTAAACCTGAGTTAAATACTATATTAGCTGCCTCTGGATCAACATATATATTAAATTCTGCATGGGGAGTTATATTTCCACCACAAAGAGATCCTCCCATAATAGTTATGCCCTTTAAAAGATCTTTTAATTTTGGATATTTAATAAGTGCACCAGCTATATTTGTTAATGGTCCTACAGCAACTAATTCAATTTCTTGAGGAAATTCTTTGGCATATTTTAAATAAAACTCAGCATATTCATTGGAAATTTTTTTTACTGAACTAGGTAACTCTATATCCCCCATTCCTGTTTCCCCGTGAAACTCTGTTGCTGTATTTAAATCCCTTAATAATGGCTTATCTATTCCACTATATACATCGATATCATGATCTAAATATTTTAAAAGATTTAATGTATTTTGGGTTGTATGTGTGAGTTCTACATTTCCAGCTACTGTAGTTATCCCAAGTATATTGATATTTTTATCTGCTAAACCTGCTATAATTGCTAAAGCATCGTCCATTCCTGGATCACAATCTAATATTATTTTTTGCATATAATCCTCCTATTTATGTTATTATTTTATAATAACATATTAAAAAATATTTTTATAAAAAAATAAATAAAAGGAGGGAAAAATGAATGTAGAGATAAAAAAATTTGATGAACTTACAGGTAGGGAGATCTACGAAATATTAAAGAT
>DDQV01000128.1 GCA_002342785.1 Fusobacteriaceae bacterium UBA2433
CTCGAATGGTGGTTGGCTAGTTCAATATATAAATACTATGCCACTGAAAGATTTAATATTGATAATACCCTAGAAGCATTATTAGAAGATCATAATATTTTAGATAAGATATTTATTGAGCTATGCCATGAAAAACTATTCAAAGAAGCATATAGATATTTAGAAAAAGAATTAGAACCAAACTTAGAACTAAGTTATCTACAATTTAAAAAACAAAACAAATTAGCCAGGGCTACAGGTAGAACACCTAAAAAAAATGTCTATAAATATTTAGAAGATAACTCTTGGATATTTGATTATTTTAATCTAATAGAAATAGTTAAAAAACATAATAAAAAACATCGTGGTAGAGAAATAGAAAGAATAGAACATAAATATCCTCACTTAAATAACAAAGAAAAATTAAGTTATTTAGTGAGTATAATTTTGCCCCACAAATCCCAATTAGTGGGGCAAACCAAAACCTCTTGATTTTCTCTCTAGACCATATAGATTGAACTATTGAAAAGAAATGAATAAAAATAATTGTGACATAGTTTCCCTATATAATGAGGCAGAAAATTTAAAATGATTTATTACATGTTTATGACATAAAATTAAAAGTTGGGGGTGAGTGTCATGATATTAAAAATGAATAAAGAAGATTTTACAGAAATGATAGAAAATGCAGAAAAGTTTAAGATCTCATCTTTTGAAACAGATAGAGGACAAGAAAAAATAAATATACTAGCTAATAGTTATGTCTATAATTTTTGTGAACCGTATTTTAGTGTTGTATCTAATAAAGATCCAGTAACATTTAGAGAAGATATTTTAAGAAGAATAAATACTGAAGAAATTATGGGAGTAAAGCTTATTAACATAATGGAAGCTAAACACAATATTAATCTCGGTGAACTGAAGGTTGATGATTGATGGCTAAATATAAAAAGGTTTCAACTAAGATAAAAAATGAGATTAGAAAGGCTTATGAATACGGGGTAGATCTTGTAGATCTATCTCTTCAATATATGATTAACTATGGAACTCTTAGAAACATGGCAAGTAAAGAAGAGTGGGTCAAGGGAAAGAATAAAGCAATCCTTGAGCAGGCATTTATTGAAGATGATATTACTAAAAGGGTTGAATTAAGAGATGAAGTCATAGGTCATTATAGAAACCTTCATCAATCGAATCTTTCTTATTTGATGGAACTAGAAAGAGAAGGAATAAGGCCAAAAATAAAAGCTCATGAAGAAGCACTAAGGAATAGGATAGCAGCAACTACAGAGCTATATAAGCTAGGCAAGGAGATCTTTAGTATTCAAACACCTATGGAAAGAGTGGAGTATGAACTTAAACTAATCAAGCATGAAGTGGGTAAGAAAGCTATCAAGGATGGTGTAGGAGTGATGTTCTTGAGCGATAAGGACGAGGAATAAAAAAAGGGCTAATTAGCCCACTAATTTATTTCATATAGGTACTAAAACAGCAATAGAAACAGGCATTAACATCTAAAAAACCTTTAAATTTTGCTTCAGCTATTGCGTCATCAGGGTTATTAAAACGACCTAGAAAGTTTTTATCTTGGTGTTTTGAGGGAATATATCGACAGCCTAGTACGTGAATTTCATTTGTCTTAAGATCAATACAGTAAAGCATTAAGAAACCTCCTTGTTAGTTAATCTAATAAAAGTATAGCACAAAATATAATGATAACAAAAAAAGGTACTGTGAGAACTTTAGAATTTAGCCTTGCGGCTATGAGGCGCAGAACTTTTACGGTCAGAAAATTTTTATTTGGGACTTCCAAAATTTTTAGGGGGATATATGGGGGAAATAATTTTAATTAATGAAAAACAACTTGCTAAACAGTTTTTAATTACCGAAAGGCAGGTAAGAACTTTATTTAAAAATTTTAAATATGAACCTGGAGTATATCTCTATACTAAATGTGTTAAAGAATATATCAAACAAATAAAAAGTAAAGATGGAGACCATAACCTTGAGGATCAGAAATTAAAAAAAGCCAAAAGAGAAACACAAGAATTCAATTTAAAGATATTGAAAGATAAATATTATCCTGATGATGTGGTCCGGGGAATGTTATCTGATATGCTTATAAAATTTAAATCTCAGTTACTCAGCACCAGTAGGAAAATTACTATTGAAGTTGAGCAGAATGAAAAAGCAAATATAAAAAAAATTGTAGAAAAACATGTTTTAAAATCTTTAGAAGAATTAGAAAAATATGATCCTCCAAGCAATAAAGGTGATAGATAATGACCGAGATAAAAAAAGTAAAAAAATTATTCAAAGAATGTTTGGAACTATTAAAGCCACCACTAAAATTAAGTATCAGTGAATGGGCAGATACTCATAGAATCTTATCTTCAGAAGGTTCTAAAGAGATTGGGGCCTGGGAAACTAAAAGAACTCCATATATGATAGAAATTTATGAAAGATTAGAATCTGGAGAAGTAAGAGAGGTGATCCTTATGATGGCTTCGCAACTCGCGAAATCAGAATTTATAAATAATATCTTTGGTAAATATGCTCACTTAAATCCTTGTCCAATGCTTCTAGTACAACCTACAGATACCATGGCAATAGCTTATTCTAAAGAACGGATAGCTCCTATGATAAGAGATACCTATGTATTAAAAGCTAGAATCAAAGATGCTAATTCAAAGAACTCAGGAAATACAGTCTCTCACAAAATGTTTCCAGGAGGATATATAGCCTTTATTGGATCTAACTCACCAAGTAAGTTAGCAGCTAGACCAATCAAAATAATTTTCTTTGATGAAGTAGATCGTTATCCAGAGTCTTCAGGAAGAGAAGGAGATGTAATATCCCTTGGCAGAAAAAGACTAACTACTTATGGAGATGAAAGTAAATGTATTATCACTGGAACACCTACTGTAAAAACTAAAAGTGCCATAGAAAAAGAATTTGCAAATGGATCACAAGCAGTATGGAAGTTACCTTGTCCTCATTGTGGAGAATATCAAGTATTAGACTTTAAAAATCTGAAATGGATTGATGATGATTATGAAACAGTAGAGATGCTTTGTAATGAATGTGGAGTTTTATCTCATGAAAGAGAATGGAAAAGAGGGAACCAATCTAAAGGGAAATGGATACATAAATTCCCAGAAAAAAAGAAGAAGTTAAGTTATCACCTAAGTGCCTTAGCTAGTCCATGGAGAACGTGGGAATCAATTGTTGAAGAATGGATAGAATCACAAGGTGATATGGAAAAAATAAAAACATTTAAAAATACTGTATTAGCAGAAACTTGGGAAGAACAAAACATTAAGACAATAGATTATGCAACTTTATTTAAAAGAAGAGAAACTTATGAAGCTGAAATACCTGAAGGAGTATTATTACTAACTGCAGGAGTTGATGTTCAACATAATAGACTTGAATTAGAACTTGTAGGATGGGGAGTAGGTCGTGAGAGTTGGGGAATATCATACCAAGTATTTTATGGGAATCCATCAAAAGAAGAAGTTTGGAATGAATTATATGAATTCTTAAAATCTGATTTCTATTTTAAAGATGGAACTCCTTTAAAGATCTTTGCAACTTGTATTGATACTGGATATAACACACAAAACGTATATAATTTTGTATCTGATAAAGAAGATGAAAGAATCTTTGGAATTAAAGGTCAAGGTGGAATAGTTCCAATAAATAACGGTTTTAGAAGAACTAAAAATAATGAAATTAATCTCTATTCAATAGGAGTTAATGCATTAAAAGATTCAACTATGAGTAAATTGAGAATTAATAAACCTGGACCAGGATATTCTCATTTTCCTAAAAGTCCAGTTAGAAATTATACAGAAGAATACTTTATGAGTTTAACTGCCGAGATACGAGATCCTAGTAGTAATAAATGGATAAAAATGAGAGAAAGAAATGAAGGATTAGATTTAAGAAATTACAATGAAGCAGCTCTAGAAATATATGACTATGATATGAAAATTTTAGCAACACTATCAAAAGAAGATTTAAGTTTATTATCTAAAATTGGATATTTAGAGAGGGAGGATTAATGAGTAATGTTACAGGAATAACCTTGGAGATGTGTCAGGTTAAATTAAAAATGTATCTAGATGCTGAAGAAAAGGTCTTACTAGGTCAAGCATATAACATAGACGGAAAAGAAGTAACTAGAGCAGATCTAGGAATGATTCAAAAAGGAATAGAAATTTGGAGTAATAGATGTAGAAAATATTCAAATCCTGAAGATGTGGGAATGACAATAGAAAATGTAAGACCAGGAAGACATTAGGAGGAAAAAATGGAAATATCATTCAAGAAAATCTTTCCTGGATTAGCAGCTAGGAGAATAAGGGCAGAAACAAACCTTTATAACGCTGAGAGAACCTATGAAAATATAGTTCAGTATCATAATCATGGAGCAGGAAATCAAAATGCCATGAATTACGATGATGAATTAAATAATGCTGACACTGACATAGGGGAATCTAAAGATACTCTTATGGCTAGATCTAGAGATGAGTATATGGGAAATGCCATAGCTTCTGGTGCAATTAAAAGAATTAGATCTAATGTTGTGGGTGTAGGAATAAAACTTAAGTCATCTATAGATAACAACATTTTAGATATGGATCAAGAAAAAAAAGAAGAATATGAAAAAAGAATAGAGTACCTATGGAGAATTTGGACTGAATCAACTGAATGTGATTGGGGACGAGAATTGAAATTTAGTCAATTACAGTCACTAGCTATATTAACAATGTTAATTGATGGAGAATGTTTTGCAGCATTATCATTTAAACTTCATCCTGGAGAACTATTTGGATTAAAAGTGAGATTATTAGATCCTGCTAGTTGTATTAATCCTTCAAATATTGGAAATAAAGATATAAAAAACGGTGTAGAAAAAGATAAAAATGGGATAATAACTGCTTATCATTTCAAAAAGAGTAAAGAAAATTCGGATACAACTAAGATTCAAGTCCATGGAAGTAAAACCGGTAGAAAAAATCTATTAGTAATGATGGACCGTGAAAGGATAGGACAAAGAAGGGGAATACCTTTAATATCTCCTGTATTAGAAGTACTACACCAAATGAGAAAGTTTACTCATGCAGAACTCATGGCAGCTACTATAAATTCGTATTTTGCAGCTTTTATTGAAAATGAAACTGAAGAAACTAAATCTAAAAGTCCATTTAAAAGAAAAGGTGGAAAAGATGTCACATTAAAAAGTGGAATTGTTAGTAATTTGGCTCCTGGACAAAAGATAACATTTCCTGATTCAAATAGACCTAATTCAGGCTTTACTAAATTTATGGAAACTATGTGTGTTCATTTAGGAGCTGCTCTAGAACTTCCACAAGAACTATTATTACTTAAATTTAGTAATAACTATTCAGCTTCTAAAGGTGCATTATTAGAAGCCTGGAAGATGTTAAAAATGAGAAGACAATGGTTTAACAACGATTTTATGCAACCAATATATGAAGAATTTATGGATTATTGTGTCGCCATGGATTATATAGATCTACCAGGATATGAAGAACCTTTAAAGAGAAGGGCATATCATAAAGCTCAATGGTTTGGACAAGCTCAAGGGTCATTAGATCCATTAAAAGAAGTTAAAGCTGCAGAAATAAGAGTAGAAAATCAGTTTACTACAAAAGCAAGAGAAAGTATGGAGATCAATGGTAGTGATATTGGAGATAATATTGAGCAACAAAGCAGAGAGGTAAATAAAATGAAAAAATTTGGATTAATAAAAGAAGGTGGAGAAAATGAGCTTACTTAATATTCTAATGTTAGGAAATAAAAAAGCAGAAATGAGGATTTATGGTGTCATAGGTGAAGGTTGGATGGCAGATGTAACTCCGGAAGACGTTAATCGTGAATTAGATGCCTTAGAAGATGTAGATGAGATAGATATTATGATCAATTCTCCTGGTGGTGGAGTATTCGCAGGATCAGCTATATATAATAGTTTGAGAAGGCATAAAGCCAAAAAGAATATATATATCGATGGAATTTGTGCTTCTATTGCTACTGTAGTAGCCATGGCAGGAGATACTATCAACATGGGTAGAACTTCCATGATGATGATACATAACCCTTACTCACCATCAATTAGTGGAGGGGCAAAGGAGCTTAGAAAGAAAGCAGATGACCTTGATAAATTAAAAGAACTCTCTATTGGTGCATATTTAACAAAAGTAAATCTCACGCGGGATGAATTAATAGAAAAAATGGATTACGAAACTTGGATGACTGCTGATGAAGCCAAAGGATTTGGATTTATTAGTCACATAGAAAATGATGTCGACTCTCAAATGTATTTTGATAAAAACATCCTTATGTGTGGGAAAGACCTTTCTGTAGATATTTCTAGATTTAAAAATTTAAATAATTTTTTAGAAAAGGAGCATATACCAAAAACCAAACCAGTGGAACAAAACACAAAAATAGATAATTTTAATAAAAAAGGAGATGTGAAAATGGATTTAAATCAATTAATGCAAAAATACCCAGATCTATACAAGCAAATAGTTCAGGTAGGAGTTACAGAAGAAAGGTCAAGGATTCAAAACCTTGAAACAATAGAACAAAGAGCAGGAAGAACATTAGAGTGTATTCAAAAAGCTAAATTTGAAACTCCAATAGAGGCTACTAACCAAGAATTAATCAATGATGTTCTCCAAGAGATGTCAATGCAACCTAAAAAAGATGAAGTTCAAACTAAAGTCGTAGATAAAATGCAAATTCTATTAAATAAAATTGATGATGCTAAAGGAGGAGGAGTTCAAGAAGAAGTTGCTGATGGAATGACTAAACAAGAATTGGAAGAAAAGCAAGAAGCAGATGAGATTAATGACATAGTAGCATTAGCAAATGAAGAATATTAGGGAGAGTGATTTTAAATGTCTAAAGAAACAATAGTACCTGAAAATCTAAAAGCCGGAGGAATTATTCCTTATCTAGTGGAACCTATGGGATTTGTGGCAGGAACTTATACTAGAGGGATGCTCTTAGAGCTAGATCCTACAACTTTAAAACTATCAAAATGTATAGATGAAACTAAGTTCTTTGGAGTGTTAAGTGAAGATATTGTAGTAACAGCTGCTGAAACAGCGATGGTTTATGTAAGTGGGATGTTTTACAAGAGTGGAGTTCTTAAAGAAGAAGCTACAGATATAGAAAAGATAAGAATACATGGTATCTCTAAAAATATTTATATGAGATAAATCTAAAAAATTAAAAGGAGTGATTTTAAATGGCAGGACCATATGAGGCAAGAAAGATAACCGCAGCAATAGAAAGGGTAAAAAGACCTGTTAATTTCCTATGGAACATCTTAATAGGTAAAGAAATAGAAGAAGTAGTTCAAGAAATTGAGATCCATTCTAAAGATAATGGGAGAGTAAGAGCAGCATTTGTAGGGCCTATGTCTAATGGGATCTTAATCGAAAGAGAAGGATTTGCAGTGGAAAGATATAAACCACCATTTATTTCGTTAAAAATACCAGCGACTGCTGAATCGGCATATCAACAACAATTTGGTGAAGGTATCTATGTTACTGGTAAAAAAGATCTAAATAAGATCTTAAAAAAACAGGTAGCAGAAGATTTAAAAACTTTAAAAACAATAGCTCATAGGACTAAGATTTGGGCATTATCTCAATTAGTAATGACTGGAGTTTTTCCTATGGGAGATGGAAAAGAAGGTATTAAATATGGAAATTTTGCTTTAAAAGTATTAACAGGAACAGATAAGTTTGATAATGTTGATTCAGATATTATTGGATGGTTAAGTAACCAAAAACTTGAAATTCAAAAGAATACAGGGAATGTTGTTGATACAGTAATAGTTACACCAGATGTGGCTAGATCAATTATAAACAATAAAGTTCTTATGGAAAAGATAAGAATCCTCAATGATACTCTTATCGATCTTAAGCCAAAAGAAAAAGAACCAGGAGTTTCATACATTGGATATATCCCAGAAATCGATACAAAAATCTATTCATACATGGATTGGGTAAAAGAATACGGGAAACCTAATGAAGAACCTATCCTTCCTGATGGAACACTTCTATACTTCAAAGCCAAGAGTTTTAGAGTAAATTATGGAAGTTTCCCATTCAGAGAAAAAATTACAGATAAAGCTAAAATATTTATCGGTAAAGAAGCTGTAAAGACTGTTCCTTCATCTGAAGGTAATACAGATTTATTAGAACTTAAATCTTCACCATTAATAATACCAGAAGATGCTCAAGGATGGATTGCAGCTAAAGTAATATAGGGGGTAATAATGAAAAAATGTAAAGTTAAAATAACAGCCATTGAATATAAAGGAAAGATATATAAGCCTGGGGAAATTATTCAATTAGATGATAAAGATGCAGAAGATCTTATTAAATCTGATTTCGTAACAGAGATTAAATCTCAATTCCAGGAAGGCCAATCACCTGAAGAATTGATTCATGAAAAAAGAACAAAAGAGTTAGATGATTTAAATATTTCTGAACTAAAAGAAATAGCAAGTGATATGGATTTAGAATTAAAAGTTACTAGAAAAGCTGAGATTATAGAAGCTATCATAGAAGCAGAAGATGAACTTTAAAGAGATGATAGATGGAGATTTAGATCTCTTATTTAATCCTGAAGAAATAGGAGAAAAGATTAACTTTGAAGGAAAAGAAATCATAGTAATCAAATCTTCAGAAACCTTTAGAACAAAATATAAAGGGAAAGCAGAAGATATGGGGATCTATACTAATGGGATTTGTATATCCATTAGAAAAATAGATTTTCCATTATCATTAGCGCCTAATGATAGAGTGATAATAGATGATGAATCTTATAAAATTTTAGATATAGAAGATCTAGGTAATACTTACCGAATAGATATAGCTACAAATTATAGATAATCAATTTCGTGAGTCCCGAAATGATTTCGGAACTTACGAAATACAGAAGGTGAAACTTTATGATTGAGATAGATAGTGAATTATTAGATAGAATAACAAAAGAATTAGAAGGAATAACAAATGGAATTAAAAGTGTAGTTTCAGGAGCTGCTAATAGAGCTGCTCTTGAAGCTAAAAAAGATGTAGTAAATCGTATTATAGATGAATTCTATATTGATAAAAAGCCAATAAATGCCAGTATTACAATAAAAAGAGCTAATAAAAGTAATACAGTAGCTCAAGTTAAAAACAATAGGAAACAGGATACATTTACTCTTAAAAGATTTAAAGTAGATATTCCAAGTAATGGTCCTATTAAAGTAGCACAAAGTAGATCCGGGGGGATAAAAGAATT